>CALMKH010000134.1 GCA_937867025.1 uncultured Bacteroidota bacterium
GCGGGAATGCTGATCAGTTTTTTTGGCGCATTATCCCTTGGAACATTAAATGTGGCTGCATTGCAGCTTTATATGATAGATGGCATCTGGGCAGCATTTAACTTTGTGTGCGGCTGTATCATGGCGGAAGCCATATACGTCAGGGTATCGCTGCTGGCCATGGATCGCATCATGAAACACGAAACCGTGCTGAAGATGCTGAACTGGATGTCACTGGTGTTTATGCTGGTTATGGCCGTATCGTCCATACTCGCTTCGGTTGACCGGGGCGACGGGCAACCTGCAGCACTAGTCTCATCCTCCCTGCCGCCTTTTATACTTGGGTTCCTTCTCATGGGCGTCAATGTCATGCAGATACCCTTCTGGTTCGGGTGGAATACCGTATTGCTGATTAAAAGGGTGCTGACCCCTGACCCATCTATTTACAATATGTATATGTTCGGCATATTTGTCGGATCGCTTGCAGGAAATTTCCTGTTTCTCTTTGCCGGACAATTTGCCCTTATGAGGATAGAGGCAAGCATGTTTACCATGAACGCTTGTGTGGGAGTCATATTCGCCATGGCGGCACTGGTACAGTATGTGAGAATAAGGACAAAGGCCACCGGCATCCAGCAGCGAACGGTTTAATGCATATATTAGCAGTTTAAAATAAAGACATGAAAACTGCAGGATATTCCGGCACGCCGCTTGCAAAAAAGCTCGGCATAAAAGAAGGCATGACCGTCAGGCTGGTCAACAGCCCGCCTCATTACTACGGCCTGTTCTCCGATATGCCGCCCGTCGTTCTGACCGACAATCCAGCTGCGGAAAAGGACTTTATCCATTACTTCGAGACAAAGCTTTCCGCGCTTGAAAAAAACCTTCCAGCACTTAAAAAAGAACTGAGGCCTGATGGTGCTTTATGGGTGTCGTGGTATAAGAAGTCGGCAAAAATCCCTACGGATATTACCGAAGATGCGATCAGGAAGGTAGCCCTGGATAACGGACTGGTGGATGTCAAGGTCTGTGCCGTCGACGAGCTGTGGTCAGGCCTGAAGCTGGTGATCCCGCTAAAAGACAGGCGTAAGGGCAATTGAAAAAATGAAAGTGGATATTCGTCATAATCAGCTCAGCAGATGACCATAAATCTGCTTGCATCATTATCTTTGTATTATAAAATCTGAAAACTATGAAAAAATTACATTTTTCTGTCAATATCCAGGCTCCGGCCAAAACCGTATGGGACATACTTTGGACTGACGCAACCTACAGGCAATGGACCAGCGTATTCTCCGAAGGATCGTATGCAGTGAGCGACTGGAAAGAAGGAAGCCGCATTTCATTCCTGTCACCGGACGGCGGCGGCATGTACAGCAGGATATCCAAGAAAGTGCCTTACGAGCTGATGGTCTTCACGCATGAAGGTGTCATCAGGAACGGGGTGGAAGAACCGCTTGACGAGGAAACCAGGAAATGGTCGGGTTCCGAGGAAGCTTACCTGCTGAAGGAGCATGACGGCAAGACCGAACTCGTGGTGGAGCTCGACGTGACGGAAGAACATTATTCGTATTTTAATGAGGTATTCCCCAAGGCGCT
>CALMKH010000135.1 GCA_937867025.1 uncultured Bacteroidota bacterium
AAAGTTTACAAACATGACACAAAATTGACAACCAGGTTGACTAAAAATAAAACGGGCTGAACCTGAAGTTCCCCAAACTATTATACTCCAGCGCCGGAAAGGGTATCTTCAGTACATTCAACTGCCTGAAAAACGAATTCAGGAACCTGCTCCGTGTCTTGATCTTGCTGAGATCCACATCCAGGGATAGTATATACTGCCTGTATCGCGGCATGTCGGGGATAGGTTGGCCCTGATAGAATTCCTCGTTCCTGAATTCACCTATCATGCCGTTGGCACTGTAACCAAAAGCCACATTCAGCCAGGAGGGAATTCCGGTTTTAGGAAAGATATCCTGAATGTTGGCCGACAGCCAGTAGGTATGACCATTGTAATCCAGGAAAAAACTCTCGGCCGGAGTGGAGCCAAGGTAATATGGATGATACCTGGAGTAACCCGAAGGTGAGTAAGAGAATTTCATTTTTACAGGCTGTTTATCCCATAATGCCTGCTGCACCGTAAACAAGGCGCTGCCTAGTGCATTTGCCAGCATATCGCCCCTTGAAAAACCATATCCTTCATACAATCCGTCGAAGATTTCTATAGGTGTCTGCAGGACGAGTCCGAGCGGACCGCCATAAATGATTGATTTCTTTTTGCTGACACCCGCCCATCTCAAGGCGTCGTACCCCAGCCTGCTGTAGTGGTATGCCCCGAATGCATGACCGCATTTGTCCATTTGCAGATACCCTTTGCCGTCATTATAAAAATGAAATTTTGTCCGCTTGTGATCCTTATACCAGACATATTGAAGATACGCATTTCCTGCCAGGTAAAATCCACTTTCGACTGCAATAACGGTCGTAAGCCTTTTTTTATTCAGGGTGTCTTCAGCAAAGGCCTGACATGCACATAACAACAGAAGGATGCCTGGTATGACTTTCATGGATTATATCATGCCCCTGGATTTGATCTCGAGGTATTTGTTAATGGTGTTCAGGGAAAGGTCTTCAGGCCTGGTAAGGATAGTCTGTATCCCCAGGTTGTTGAGTTCCTGCGCCATGGCAAGCTTATCATTTATGGCCTGTTCGGCGAGTATCTGAGTATATACGCCTTTGAGGTCGCCGGCCCTCGTCCTGCTTATGGATTCCAGTTCGCTGTTCTCGAAAAAGACAACGATCAGGAGATGTTGCCTGTTGATATTGCGCAACACCGGCAGGGCCCTCTGCAGACCGTACATGCTTTCAAAGTTTGTATAGAGGAAAATCAAGCTCCGGGTTTTGATCAGGTTCCTTGTGGCAAAATACAATAACTCATAATTGGCTTCCAGATCTCTTTCTTTCTGGTTGTATAATGTTTCGAGTATCTCCTGCAACTGACCATGCTTCCTGTCGGCTTTCACGGCTGAACCAATCTTGTCGGAGAATGTCAGCAACCCCGCCTTATCATGTTTTTTGAGTGCCACATTGCTGATCACAAGTGAGGAGTTGATGGCATAATCCAGCAGGCTTAGTCCGTTGAAAGGCATAAGCATGATACGGCTCTTATCTATAATGTTGTATATCGGCTGTGATTTCTCATCTTCAAACTGGTTGATCATCAGCTGCTGGTTGCGGCCGGTTGATTTCCAGTTGATCTGCCTTACATCATCTCCTCTCACATAGGTTTTGATCTGCTCAAACTCATAGCTGAGACCAATCCTCCTCATCTTCTTAATACCGTGAACCCTGGCTATTTTTGAAATGGTGTACAGTTCAAATTTCTTCATCTGCATAATGCTGGGATACACTTTCACCTCCTCCTCCACCGGCAATTGCACGCGACGGCTCACCAGTTTCAGGCGGCTCATCGCAAATATGTTCAGCCGGCCGAAGGCATACACGCCACGGCTAAGAGGCCGTATCATGTAAGACAACCTTTCATTGCCATATGGCTGCAGCTCCAACTCCATATTAAAATTTCTTTCCTGGAGCTGCTCCGGCAATTCATCCACAATACGGATGTGCCAGAACCTTGAGCTGAGATTCCTGAGCATGATCTGAACCTGGTTCTCATCAGACAGAGAAAGCATGTGGGGGAGTATGCGATTGCCCTGTATCAACACTTTCCTGCCGAACAGCCAGATAAAATCCACAAGTACGAAAGCCCCGAACATGATCACAAGGTAAATTCCGGGCAAGAACATGACCGGGATAAAAAATGCCACGCAGAACCAGAGGATCAATGCCGCGAGGACGGCAAAGAACCTCAGACTGAGAAACGTATGTTTGAACAACCCATCCATGAGTTATCTCGGCACGTCTATTTTCTCAAAGATCTCCTTTAATATATCCCTTATCTCGAATCCTTCCATTTCCTTATCCGGTGAAAGTATGACGCGGTGATTAAGGACAGGGTATGCAGCGTACTGAATGTCATCAGGCGTCACGAAGTCCCTGCCCTGCATGGCGGCCAGAGCCTTTGCTGTTTTGACAATGGCAAGCGAAGCCCTAGGGGAAGCCCCGAGAAACAGATCCCTCGTGTTCCGCGTATGGTCAATGATCCTGGCAATATATTCAATCAATTCGTGCTTGATATACACCTTCTGGATGATCTTTTTGCAGGCTTCTATCTCACCCCTGTTCATCACTGCCTTTACATCATTGGCTGCCGATTGTGTAAAATCGCTTTCAAAGCGCCTGATGATCTCTATCTCTTCCTGAAGGCTTGGATAATTGATCTTGATCCTGAATAAAAACCTGTCCTGCTGGGCTTCAGGCAATTTATATGTCCCTTCCTGTTCGATGGGGTTCTGGGTAGCCATAACCATAAACGGCTGATCGAGCTTGTGCGTTCTGCCGTCAACAGTTACCTGCTGCTCTTCCATCACCTCGAACAAAGCCGCCTGTGTTTTTGCGGGCGAGCGGTTGATCTCGTCAATGAGTATGATATTGGCGAAAATAGGGCCGTGCTTGAATTCAAAATCGCTTGTTTTCATATTGAATACACTTGTACCGGTCACATCCGCTGGCATGAGATCGGGCGTAAACTGAATGCGCTTGAATTCGAGGTTAAGCGTCCTGGCCAGCAGATTAACCGTCAGAGTTTTGGCAATACCCGGGACACCTTCGATCAGGACATGCCCCCCTGTGAAAAGTCCTGCCAGTAAAAGGTTGATCATTTCATCCTGGCCGACAACCACTTTGTGTATCTCTGCGCGTATCTTCTCCACGCTGTGCCTTATCGGCTCGAGATCCAGGGTCCTTCTTTCCGGACTGGCACCGGTTTCATTTAGTATTTCATCCATATGGCTGTATTATTTCTTGTTGTTATATAGTTGGTAGAATGCATCAATGCGATTGTAAAATTCCATGAGGTTTTCGGCCTGGACATCATTCCTGTCGCCTTTTATGACCTGGTAATAATAATCCAGAATATCATGTATCTGCTTTTCCGGCACTTTCGATTTCACGGCGATGAGTTTTATCGTTGCCGGATTGATATCGTGTGTTGAAATATTAAGTTTGTTCCTCAGGAAAAACAGGAAAAGGTTCATGCGTGTTTCCGCCATTTTCTGATGATTGGCATCGTTATAGAAGAGGCCGCTCAGTGTCCGGATGAAACTGACGGAGGTGTTTCTTTTCTGTTCTATAACGGGAATGATTCTTTGTGTCCGTTTTGCCCTGAACAGGAAAAACAGCAGGACTGCGGTGAGGAACAGGTACCATGCCCACTTCAGCGAAGGCTGCTTGAGTATGTATGAAAGGGGCGAATCAGACTGCCTTTGTATGGTTTCGGCATCGTCCTTGAAATCCCCGGAGAACACATCGTAATAAATCCTCTTCATGCGTATCCCGGAAAGGATTTCATCCGTATAGTGAAACAGGCTGTCGTTTTTCAGGGCATAATTCGTGAACAGCAAAGGCGATGTGTGAATATACACAAATCCGTTGCCCACCTTGAACTTTGCATAATTCAATCTGTCGTTGATGGTGCCGAGGCGCAGGTACCTGTTGCCGGTTTCTCCATAATAATAATCCAGCTGCTGATCTTCATCGAGATAGTACCAGTCGGTCTTTTCAACAGTATCCTGGCCATACCCGCGGAAATTGAACCTGTAATTATTGATCTTTGAATACAGCCTGGGTGTTTCTATAACCACAGCGTTGTCATCAAACCGGTTGATGGAAACAGGTTTTGCAAAATACCCCAGTGTTTGCATAAGCGTATCCGGCAGACCTTCGGCGATCAGCACAACATCATGCCCGGCATGCGCAAAGTCGAGCAAAGCGTTTATCTCAGGTCTTGTCAGATAACAATACCTTCCGATAAACATATATGTCGAGGAATCACCCGGGCTGGCGGATGCGATACTTCCGGGAATATCATCCTCCAGCTCCGTAAAGCCGGTTCCCGATTCATTTTGCATCATGGCCTTGAAAACACCGAAGTCATACGGTTGGGTCTTCCCGCTCTCATAGGTCTTGATCCAGCTGAAAGTCCTTTTCTTCCTGCCGGACTCCTGCAAGGTAAAATACACGATCAATACCAGTGCAAGGATAGCGATGACCAGGGCGGTATAATTCTTTGCTTTCAATTTCTGATAAGGGTATTGAATGTTACAAAGTATTGATCCAGCGCCTTGTATGTGTCTTTGTCAATAGCCAGGTCGCCATACCATATACCGTCAAAATTAAAGGTCAGCTGCCTGAAAGGCTCATATACATCTTTCCCGCTCAGCTGAAGAAGGTATTCGTAATTGGTTTTCTCCTTCCTGTATAAGATAAGGTTTTTGCTGACAAGAACCTTAATGACCGAAAGGTAACGAAGACGATAGGCAGTTCTGTAATCCCCATTGCGGAGGGCCTGCTCAAGCGGCGTTTCCACATCCATGAACCGTATCTGGTCTTCATCCAGCTCATCCAGGCCTATGACCAGATTTTCCCTGTTTTTAATATTCCTTTGCTTAAACTGGGGCACGAATTTCCAGACAATGAGAGCCAGTATGGCAATGGCCAGCGCAATCCACAGATATTTAAGATCGGAAGCAAGGAACCCCGAACGGTTTTGTTCCGTCCCTTTTTTGTCTTTTTTATTTTTTGAGGAATCTTGGGGAAGTGCTTTGTCTTCGTCAAAATTCAGGTTTTTCACCTGGCTTCTCCAATACAAACTGTCAAGGGCGGGTGCGTAAGGAGAAACATTATAATCATTCTGGGCCGATTCATTAAAGTGATAGGACGGATCATAACTTTCCATATTATCACTTTCGTAAATGATCGTGTCATTGTTTGTATCGCCCTGGGGGTCAATGCCTGTCACATCCTGTGCTGTAAGTGCGGCACAGCTCAGAACCAATATCAGGCATGGCAGTATGATCCTATTCCGTTTCAATACCGTAAGCTTTAACCGTTTTCCCTATATTGTCAATACCGTTCATCAGGCCCCTGGCATGAACAATTTCATTAAGAGAATATGAAAGGAATATACATTGTGTAAAATAAAATACCAGGCTGAACGTCAGCAGCATGATAAAGGCAAACATCATGAGCGACTGCAGGACGAGGGTATAGTTCGCTTCGGACAGTTCAACATTCATTTCCATGAGCCACAGTATAACATAACTCAAGGGTGATATAATGAAAATAAGCCCGAAAAATGTAATCATCACGAACATGAACAATACGGCGGACATGCGCGAAACTCCGGATAAAAAATATCCCCTTATGCCTGAAAACACATTTCCGTTTTTAAGGTTGAATGCAGTATTGGCAAGTAATACCAGGACCAGGGGTGAGGCAAGTATATACACGAATGTTATCCAGCCCGCATCTGACATCTGCAGAAGATTATAGGCAAATGCAAAGACGAGGGAGTTAACAAGCAGTTTCCGTTGGGACACATCCACCCGCAGCTGATGCTTCACCCGGCTCAGTGAAAACCAGGCTATGGCAGTCATCCAGACGGAAGAGAGCAGGTACATGATGATGTCTTCCCTGCGGTTGAACAATATGCCCACATTGGCATACAGGCTGACAAACTTATCAAACCTGGTGGTGATCATTCTCAGTATGAATTCTTCAAATCCCAGTCCGAGAAGCTTGAACGCCCTGATGCTGTCTTTCATGTAAAAGAAAGCCATCAGCACAAAATAAGCCAGGCTCGCCAGGAAAGTGAACCGCATGATGCGCGAAAAATTCAATCCGAAAAACTGTATGGTTTTCAGGAAAATGTTGCCATTGCTGTATATGACGTCAGTCCGGAATTCGAGCGTTGTATCGGCTTTCAGGTCGGGCATGCCGAGATCCACATCCTTTGTTTTTCTGAATTTGCTGTATGGATACAGTACAAAGTAGAACACCATTAATGCGAGGGATAACAGGATCAGAGTACCTCTTGCGATATTCGGCATTTCGGTATGCCGTGTCAGGAATGACTCGATGAAAGCAGCGAAAATGATGAATGGCGTGATGGACAGGAATATCATCGCCCCGCGTTTGCCCCAGATGCTAAAAGCCTTGATCCTGCTGAGTGTGCCCGGATAGATAAGCCCTTTCCCGAATAACATGCCTGCAACGGTCACCACGACAATGGATAGTATCTCAATGGTGCCATGCATCCATACGGTAAAATTGAATTCCGTACTCAGATTCCTGGAATAAAAAAAATACATGAACACCCCAAGCATGATACCGTTATGCACCATAACAACCATCGCCCCATAGGAGGCTATCAGCCCGAAAATAAAAACAATCAGCGATACACGAAGGTTATTGATGGCAATGTAGATGAACATTTCAACCTGGCCGGAATCCTTGTAAACGCCCATGGGATCACCGCTGCGGATATTTTCAAGCGTTTTGTCGACATATGCGTCGCCCAGTATGGACCTGGCGAACTGCTCGTCATGGGCCGAGGAGAACATTCCTATGGCTGTAGCCAGTAGCATGACCAGGAACGACACCAGCAATTCCCGCCGGCTGTGGAACATGATACGCGGAATATCTTCCCTGAAGAAGGTGCCGATCGATTTCAGGAAATTCCTTTTGTTCTTGTAGATATTGTTATACACCTGCTGACCCAGGCTGTTGAGGTATATCCTGACAGAACGGTTCTTATAGTATGTCCGGGAATACGACAGATCATCGGTAATCTGAACCAGTTGTGAGCGCAGCATATGAGGATCCTTTTTTTTGCTTTTCAGGTCAATCTCAAACTGGGCCCATTTCTGCCTGTTCTGTTCTACAAACTTGCTTTCGCGCATTTCTGAGCAATGATAATAAAATAAAATGATATTTTACTCCCGTCCGGAAGAATGGTATTTTTGCAGGGATGATAAAACATGATATCCTTACCGAAAATGACCTGAGGTTCTGGCTCGACAATTTTTACGGCAGGTTGCTTAAGGATCCGGTTACAGCCCCGAAATTTACAGATCTGGACCTGCCGTCGCACATGCCTAAGATCGTCGATTTCTGGGCCTTTGTCCTGCTCGAAAAGGAAGGATATAAAACCAATGTGTTTGAAAAGCATATACATCTTAACCTGGAGAAAATACATTTTGAGCACTGGCTTAAACACTTCATGGAAACTACGGACGAGTTTTTTGAAGGGCCTAACGCCGAAACAGCCAAACACAGGGTTAAATTGCTTGCGACAACATTTCTCCACAAGCTCACCGGAGAATACCACATGTTTTAACAGGCCGGTTACAGGATCTCCTGCGGCTGTCGAATATCACCAGGCATTCTGCAGATTTAATTCCTTAAAATGCTTACATTTGTATCTTTGTATGAAATCTCTGTATATCTGTTGTGTTTTGCTGCTCTCAAGTATCAATCTTTATGCCCAGGGCGTTCTTTCCAATGCATCGAAACTTGCCGCCGGTTCCGGTGACCTCATCGTCGATCGCGACGGCCTGATGCACGCGCTGATCCGGACGGAGCCCGGTTTTTCCGATTCCTTGTTTTTTTCACATGGAATTGTCGTCAATTCAAAATTCGGCAACATATGGTCGGTGCAATTTCCTCCTGAAAAGCTTACCGCACTTGCAGGCATACCAGGTGCAGGATATATCGAGCTTGCCACCAGGTCAAACGCCACCAGGTTAAAGAACGACTTAGAGAGGCAATCGACAAAGGCAGACAAGGTTCAGAACGGCACCCAGAACGGCCTGCCCCTTGATTACAGCGGGAAAGATGTGGTGGTGGGCATAGTGGATATAGGGTTTCAATGCGACCATCCTACTTTTTTCACCAGTGACGGTGCCCGGACAAGGATCAGGAGGTATTGGCTGCAGAATACATCGGCAGGATTGCCTCCTTCAGGTTTTTCATACGGCACGGAGATCCGGGATACGACCATAATCCAGATTGCCAACGATATGGATGGATCTCATGGTACGCATGTGGCCGGCATTGCAGCCGGAAGCGGTTTCAGCAGCCCGGGTCTTCAATACAGGGGGGTAGCTCCGGGAGCAGACCTGGTATTTGTCAGTATCAAGTATAGCAACGATACGCTGGGCGGAAGCGCGCTCGGAGATTACCTCGTGGCAAATTCAACCATACTGGATGCTTTCAGTTATATTTTCAACTATGCTGCATCGGTAGGTAAGCCTGCCGTCATTAACCTTAGCTGGGGAATGCATACAGGTCCGCACGATGGGACAAGCCTGTTCGATAAAGCGGTTGAAAACCTGACAGGGCAAGGCAGGATAATTGTAGGTGCCAATGGTAACGAAGGTGAAAATCCCATGCACTTCTACCATAAATTCAGCCAGGACACGGTCGGCACCATTATGATCGAAAACGGCCGTCAGTTCCGCAAAGGCGAGAATGTATACGCCGATTTCTGGGGAAGCGCCGGAACAAATTTTTCCATGCAGATCCAAATCATTGACACCAATAAGAATGTAATGGCTGAAACACCATTTATCAGCAGCCTGTCTGACCTGTCTTACAATTATTCTTTCCCGTTTGATTCGTCTTTGGCTAAAGTATCCATTGTGTGCGAAAGCAAAAGTCCGCTTAACGACAAGCCTAACATCACTGTCAATGCAAGCCATAACAACCAGCAACGTTTACTGATTGTTGCCAGGCTGTGTTCCGACACGTCAGAAGTGCACGGGTGGAACAGCGGTTCAGCCAGGCAATGGACCCAGGGCTCCTTCAGGAACAAAGTCAACCAGGTAAACTATGAAAATAAATTCATTGCCGGCAATTCCGATTACACAGCCGGAGAAAACGGAGGCACTTCAAAAGCCATTGTTTCTGTAGGCGCATACGCGGCCCGGAGCGCATACCTGAATGTCAGGGGCAAGTGGGTAAACGACAGTGGATACGTAACGCCGGGGAACCTCGCGCCTTTCTCGAGCCGGGGACCGACTGTTGACGGACGTATTAAGCCGGACGTGACGGCTCCGGGGTATCATGTACCATCAAGCATCAACAACAGGCAGGTTGCCTCCTGGATGATGAACGAAACCCTGCTGAAAACCGTGTTCAGGAATGATACGAATTACTGGGCGGCCTTTAACGGTACTTCCATGGCTTCTCCTCATGTGGCAGGTATCGTAGCTTTGATGCTCGAAGCCAATCCTTCACTCGATGCGGCGCAGGTGAAGCAAATACTTACCACAACCGCGGTATCCGATCAATTCACCGGCACTGTCCCGAACATGAGGTACGGTTATGGAAAGGTGGATGCCTTGGCTGCAGTTGCCAAAGCCATACAATTTGCAGGGATTAACAGCAATTTTACCGAGCAGGGGCTGAACGTATATCCCAATCCGGCAGGCAGCGATTGTCATATTACATTGCCCGACAGGCTGGACAATCCCAGACTTCGCATTATAAGCATCGACGGCCGGGCTGTACTGGATACGCGCGCCGGCCTGCAGCCATCCGGTACATATGTTATCAATAACGGAGTATTAGCTCCAGGCATGTACATTATCCGGCTGGACAATGGCAAACGTCAATCCATTGCCAAATTCATCAAACTATAATACAAACTTGCATTCATGAATCCCGAGTATATTTTCTTCATTATATTCATCTGTTTTATTATCCTGGTTCTCGCACTGGACCTGGGTATACTTTCCAAGCCCGGACAACAGGTATCCTTTACCAATGCGATTGCCTGGACTGGCGTGTGGATTACCTTTTCCATCATGTTCTTCCTGTTCCTGCGACAATTCGGACATTTTGTGCACGGTATCAGCAGCCAGGAAGAGCTTGTCGCCATTGCGCGGCAATACCAGCCCGACCTCAAATTCCAATCTGCGGTCTTTGCTGAAAACCTGTCTCAGTATAACAGCCGCATATCCCTCGACTACCTGACAGGTTATTTTATAGAATATTCCCTGTCCGTCGACAACCTGTTCGTCATTTTGCTCATCTTCGATTCATTCAATGTGTCGTCCACGTATTATAAAAAGATACTGCTCTGGGGCGTTATAGGTGCAATTGTTCTCCGCATGGTGTTTATTTTTTCAGGTTCCATGCTTATCGCTTCCTTTCACTGGATATTGTACATTTTCGGAGTTTTTCTGATATTCTCAGGTATCAAGATACTGCTCAGCGGCAACCAGGATAAAAAGATGGATGTTGAAAAGCATCCCATCGTCAGATTCACTTCCAAATATTTTTCCGTCTGGCCTGAGTATGTCAGGGGCAAGTTCATTCACAAGCACAATGGCAAAAACCATTTGACACCTCTGTTCATTGTATTGCTGGTAGTGGAATTCAGCGACCTGGTATTTGCCGTGGACAGCGTGCCCGCCATTTTTTCCGTAACGCAGGACCCATATATTGTATTCTTTTCCAACATATTTGCCATCATGGGGCTGAGAAGCCTTTTCTTCCTGCTAAGCAATACCATGCACCTTTTTACTTACCTGAAATACGGTCTCGGTCTCCTGCTTGCTTTCATAGGACTTAAAATGCTGTTTGAGCACTGGTTTGATGAAATCGGGTTCAATAATGTGATATCCCTTATTGTCATCCTGGGCATATTGTCCGGCAGTATACTGCTGAGCATACTTTTCCCGAAAAAGAAAAAAGTTAGTGGGCATTAACCGTACAATCATCGAATAATACTCCCCTATCCGGGAATTTAAAGTTAATATTGACAACTTTTGAAAACCCGCCTGTACATACGCCTTTTATATGAAAGCCTTTCCATGGCTTTCCAGTCCCTTATGGGGAACAAGCTGCGATCTGTACTGTCTGTTCTGGGCATCACCATCGGCATATTTTCCATCGTTCTGGTATTCACTTTGGTGGATTCACTGGAAATGAATATCAAAAAAAGCGTCCAATCGCTTGGAAAGGATGTGATCTATATTGATAAATGGCAATGGGTGGGAGGAAGCAACGATTATCCCTGGTGGAAATATATTAACCGCCCTACAGCCAGGCTCAGTGAAATCAGGGCGATCCGTGAACAACCCGTCAACAGCCTTATAGAGGCCATGTCATTCACAAGTTCGGAGAACACCACCATCAAAGCCGAAGATAAAACGATTGAGAACACCACCATTTCAGGCTATACATTCGAATTCACCAAGATAGAAAACCTTGAAATATCAGAAGGCCGTTTTTTCAATGAATTTGAAGACAATAACGGCCGGCCGGTGGCTGTGATCGGATACAATATCGCCAAAGGCCTGTTCGACACGGAAAAGAACCTTGTGGGAAGAAAATTCAGTATGTTCGGCAAGCAGGTCGAAATCATAGGCGTGTTCAAAAACCAGGGCGATAACCTCATCAATATTGATTTTGACGACCGGGTGGTGGTACCGATACGGTTTCTGCAATATGTTTCGTCCGGAACCGAGGATGCCAATATTATCGTCAAGGCCAAAGCCAATGTGGGGGTTGATGCCATTTACGAAGAATTGCGGGGAAGCATGAGAAATGTCAGGCGACTCAAACCTGCTGAGGAGGACAATTTTTCACTTAACAAAATCTCGTTCCTGAGTGATGCAATCGGTGAATTCTTTCAAGTGGTGAATAAATTCGGCCTGATCATAGGCTTATTCTCATTGCTTGTGGGCGGTTTTGGAGTTGCCAACATCATGTTTGTTTCAGTGAAGGAAAGGACAAACATTATCGGCATACAAAAAGCCCTTGGCGCCAAGAATGAATTTATCCTGTTTCATTTTCTCACCGAAGCAGTGGTGCTCAGTATTCTTGGCGGGCTGTTCGGCATTTTATTGACGTGGGGAGTTGCAGCGCTTGGAAACCTGCTGATCGAAAACATGCTGGAATCAGGGTTCAGGCTGGTAATGACCTGGGACAATTTCACAACCGGTATCCTTTATGCCTCCATTATCGGGCTTGTTGCGGGTATCATTCCCGCTCACCGTGCAAGCAAGCTGGTGCCTGTGGAAGCTATCAGGAGCAAATAAAAACCGGTTAAAGGTTTCTTATAAGCGGTCTCAATTCCTGTTTATTGTTTTCGGTTAATGTTCCCCAAGAATAAATTCCTTATAGACCGGGTAAGTCAGGAAGAAAAAGCCCGCGCCGCCTCGCACATTACTCGGCATATTGATGGGTTCGCCGGTAAGCTGATTAATGACCGACCCACTTTTCTTATAGATAGACAAGTAATTATAATATTCCCCGGACACTTCTGAAACCTCAACTATTACACTGTCATTACCTCCGAATCCAACGATATTCTGGCGGTAGGTTTTCTCATAGGTCAGATGACCGTTTGCAGCAGCTGAATTATCAAAAATTTCAATGACGTCATATAATGATTTGCCGCTTAAAGGTTTTTGCCCGCTTTTCCCGCGAACTTCTTCATTAAGGTTGAATGTTACCAGATAATATCGTTTTACGGATGCATCGTCCTGTATATCCAGTGTAAGGGTGACAGCAGTATCAGCGGCTTTGTCCGAACGCTGCAGGTCTATTGCATGTGGTTTTACCTGCGGCAGCATTACAGTGCTGGCTTCCGCCTTTTCACCAGTCAGGGTGTCTATGACGATGACCCTGTACTCAGAATACGGCCGGAAACCAATATCCCCTGAAAGATAAACAGGACTGACACCGGCGAGATTATAAGCACGTCCATCGTTTTCTATAGACACCCTGGCGCTGTTGATTCTCGACCCATATACAAGATCAAACGGATTTTGCACAGAGGCAAGCGATGAAAATGACCTGGTAACCAATATGCCTATTTCATTTTCGCTATTGAACAATGGAGAAATGATGATCCTGGGTTTTTCCATTTGTATTTCCAGATCAATCGGTTTGGGATCGCAGGAGCTGAGTCCTGCAATCAGAATAAACAGAATATAATATGCTTGTTTCATTATCTTATATTTTAAAATTACATGAGATGGCGGGAATCAAGCCAAAAAGACCTTTTTGCCGGAACTTGTAATTCCCCGTCCCGTCATCCACTACTTCAACCCTTGAAGGCTGAGTCCTGTTGTATGTATTATACAGGCTGAAGTGCATTTCAATTTCCGCTTTTTTACGGATCGAAGCTTTGTAACATATATCCAGGTCGAGCCTGTGCGCAGCCGAAAACCTGTGGCTGTTCCTGAGACTGTACACCGGTAATGTCGTAAAATCGTTCCTGCCCGGTGTAAGCACAATGTACTGACCGATCCTGGCTGTAAAAGGATTGCCTGTGGAAAGCACCCACGAAGCGGAGATCATCCATTTTTTTGCAATCTTATAATTACCTACCAGGGATATGTCGTGCCTGCGGTCATATTTTGAATAATAGGTTTTACCGTTGTTAATGGAATCAAACTGCCGGGTTGACCATGAAAGTGTATACCCGGCCCAGCCTGAAAACCGGCCCGCATGCATGTTGAGGAATACCTCCGTCCCATATGCAGAGCCTTTTCCCACCAAGAGATCTTTTTCGAAGTTGTCATTAAGCACCAGCGATGTCCCTTCCCTGAATTCTATGATGTTACGGAAGCTTTTATAATATACCTCCGCACTGAAGTAAAGGCTTTTTTTACTGAAATCGGTGTAATAACCCAGGTTCACCTGGTCTGATATTTCAGGGGATGCCTTTTCTGTTACCGGATACCAGAGGTCGGTAGGAAGTGCCAGCGAACTGCTGCTCACCAGGTGAACATATTGTTTCATCCGCGTATAACTGAGTTTAAATGAATTCGAACTGTCTTTCAAATATCGCAGGGACACCCTGGGTTCGATTCCACTGTACATTTTCCCATTGTTTACTGTAATGGTAGAGAACCTCGTTCCGTAAACAGCGTAGAGTTTCCGGGAAAGATTCCTTTCGTGCTGAACAAATACAGCGTGCTCCGTATTACCGGTGCCTGGGGCATACTGCGCCTTTTGCACATCGGATATTGTGCCGGCTGAACTTAGTATGTTAGGTTTTGACAAGCGGTAAAAGGAATGGATCCCAAACTTCAGTTTTGCCAGGGAGCCCGTATGGATCAGGTAATCGGTTTTAATACCTATGTCCTTTATGCTTGATTTGACGAATACGTGGTTTCCTGCGATTTTGCCGTCAATGGAATAATTAAAGCTGCTGTTCACGATGGAAACATTATATGATGCGGCTTTGCCTGAATGATTCCATTTCAGCGTGTTTGTAAAATTCCCTAGATCGGAATTGGATACCACATGAAGGTTATGTAACAGGTTCCATGTGCCGGCCGTGTCCTTAAGCCTGATCTGTCCATTCCAGTCCAGTATATCCCTTCCGTAATAAGTGCTGAAAAAAATACGGTCGCTTTTAGTTATTTTATAGGATAGTTTGCCGTTAAGGTCGTAGAAAAACACAGGCATATCCTTGCCAATAAGCCTGAAACACCTGTCGATATATGAACGCCTCCCTGAGACGATGAAAGACAGTTTATTCTTTATCAGCGGTCCCTGGAATGTCAGGCTCGAAGCGATGCTTCCTACAGAACCTTCTGCGCCGTATGTTTTCATGCTGCCTTCCCTAGTCCTGATGTCCAGTACTGATGACAGTCTTCCGCCGTACATGGCGGGAAACCCGGCTTTATACACGGTCATATCCCGAACAGCCATACTGTTAAAGATGGAGAAAAACCCGAGCAGGTGTCCTGCATTATAGATGACGGCATCATCCAGCAGCAGGAGATTTTGATCAGCTCCGCCACCGCGTACATACATGCCTATGGCCCCTTCAGTCCCCTTTTTTATGCCGGGTGTCAACTGTATCGCTTTGATAAGGTCCACTTCCCCACCTATGGCAGGAACTTTTTTGAGATCCGCTACAGGTATTTCAAGGCGGCCCGTTTCGGCCGAACTGATCTTTGCATAACTGCTTTCACGCTTTGCGATCTTTGCAGATCTGATTTTTCCCCCTTCCAGCATATTGACTGCCGGTTTCATCTGAAATACAAAGTGACTGTCGGATGACAGGCTGATAGTCATATCCAGTGTGTCATAACCGTTGCAGCTGATACGAATTCTGTTTATTCCACGCCTGGCTGCAATACTGAAATGTCCTTTGCTATTGGTTCTGACGGCATTGAAAGAGCATAATATCCTGGCGCTTTCAAGGGTTTCTCCCGTTGATTCATCAATAACCTTCCCGCTTAAGGTATAGCCCTCCTGGCAAAACACAGCCAGGGGATAAACCAGTATGAATTGACATAGTGCCAGGACTTTAAACATGTTTCAGATTTTGGTTTTAAAAAGAGGCGCCGGTATGCCTGGCGCCTCTTTGATTGTTTTTGTTTATTTCGTTAAGCGCTAGTTTAGTTTTTTAAAGTGATAACATCTTTGTCGATCCCTAATTTGAATTCGGTGGCTGTAAGGTTAAGGATATTGAAGGTATCTTTTCCGTCAGGATCGCTGGTTATGATCCTGGTCTCATTGTTTATAAGTGCCCAGCTGATATTGGTTCTCTGCGGATCAGTGGTTTCGCATTTTGTGGCGCCTTCATCATAGTAGCCGCTAGTGGCATCATTGAAATGGTAAATGATGTTGTCCTTTACGCACCCTGGAAGTATCGGGGTGATGTCGCTGCCTTCAGAAACAACGGATTTGATCTTCCAGTCTTTGCCTATCAGCATGGTTTGTCTGGCTGAAAGTGATGGCTTGGGTTGTTCTTTTTCTTTGTCTTTGCATGATACAACTGCAAGGGAAATGATTGCTGTGATTAAAATTGTTTTTTTCATTTTTTATTAATTTAAATTTTTGTGGTTTTTCAGGTTGTAGTTTTCCCCGGCCCTCCCAGGCTATTGCCTGGAAGGGAGAAGAAAATGTATATAAAGTAAGCCTTGTGGTTTTTTTGCCTAGTAGAGCTTGTAGGCCATTCCGAAGTAAAGCAGGTTGCCGTTTATGCTCTCGCCGAGCCCGTAGCCTATTTTTGTTTTGCTCATGGTATAGGACAGGTAGACCGAAGTCTTTTTAGAAGATACTCTTATAATAGGCTGGAACTGCAGGAACTGCGGATTGGTGTAAAAGATATTGAATGAACTGTTCTTTACATTATCTGAATACTTTGAATCATAAATATTGATAGCCAGGTTCATTCCGGCTGAAACCCTCAGGTTTCCGCTTTCTTTGATCTTGCCTTCCACCACAAAGGGGAACAATAGCTGGTAGCTGTTAGTGGCGAACGTATATTGCCCTGTTGTCCTGGAATATATGGTATCCCAATGATAGGTGGTAACACCGTTATCTGTTACGGCCTTGATTTCTGTCTGCTCATAATCGCCTTTGCCCGCATACCTTCCGTACCTGAACCTGGTACCGGTTATGAACCAGAAGTTGCTATGTCCTATGGGTCTGCGTTTTTCACGGATAGTAAATCCGAAACTGAATCCGGGATTGACGGTCCTGGGGCTGAATTTAACAACCGTTGCCCTGCTGGTACCATTTGTGGTATTTGTGCTCATGGTAAAATCGAACGTATAACCGGTATCATTAATTTTTTCCCTGCTCTGTCCGGCCAGTGTGAGCAGTCCCAGGTCTATTTCATTGAACCAGCTGACGCGCTTGCCGGATACAATTGGAGGAGGCACAGCCTGCATACCTGTGGCCTGGCCGTTTGTGGTCCTGTTGAGCCTGGACGTCTTGCCCACGCTGATCTGTATGATACTTGTCGAATCTTCCAGGTTGATTGTCGTCTTATTCCCTTCCTTTGGCACCGGTAGCGTGATATACTCGCCATTGAGTATGATGCTCATGGTGTCGGGTTTGGTTTTTTGTTCCTGGGAGAAGAGCATAAAGCCTTGCAGCGCCAGGTAACTTAATATGAATATCTTTTTCATGATTGATTTTTTTTGTGGTTTTAATGTTTGTTAATTCGATAAGGTTAATACGAGTATGGAATGATCTTCAGCTATGTATTCTATGGTTACCTTGTTCGTTTCGGGGTCGGTTATCACTCTTGAATTAGAGTTCTGCAGGAATTTTGACAGACTGATGCCGTCTTTCCTGTTCAACACATCGGCCATCGTGTACCGTTTTTCAACAAACTGGAAATCATCTCCTGCTATGCCGTTTATTTTTTCTTCACTGATGGTGATTTTGTACCGCGGCTTCTTTTGTTGAGCCGAAGCTATCATTTGCCTGATGGTATCCTGTATACTTGGTGTTGCGGGTTTTTCTTCATTGTTTATATTGGCAATGATTACAGTGTCCCTGTTTAAAAGCTCAGGATCCACATCATACCTTTCAGGCGCGATCGGCTGCCGTGGAGACGGATAGTACCTGTATTTTCCTGCTGTTGATGTTTCTGCAGGCTTCGGAGCCTCTGGTGTTTCAGGGGTCCTTATATCTTCGGCCTGTTCAGTAATTCCGCTTTCCACCAGTCCCGGCTTGTTTCCGGGATTATCCTGCAACAAAAAGAATATGCCGATAAGGAGGATGACGCTTGCAGCAATGGACAAAGGCAGCATATAATATACAAATCCCTTTTTCTTCTCTTCTTCCCTGGTAAGGCTTTCTATGAACAACGCTTCTTCTGCCTTATATTTTTCGGTGCTTTCGGTATAGCTGGCTTTACTCCATTGCTCCCATTCAAAACTGAGGAATGTATCCGCATGTATCTGGTCGAGAATGTTCTCTCTCACTTCCTTCGGATAATTGTTCTCCAGCAGGTCGAACATTATTTCCTCGTAGTTTTCCCTTGTTACAATGATCTTTTTCATATTGTTTCCATTCGTGTTATAGTTTCCTTGAGCATTTTCCTGGCCCGGAACAGGTATACCTTTACCTGGCTTTGGCTCAATCCCGTGATTTCTTCAATTTCCTTATAGTCATACCCTTCAAGATCCCTCAGCAATACCAGCTTCCTGTGGGTCTCCGGCAAACTCCCTATCGCCTGCCTCATAAACTCCTTATCTGTGTATGTTTTTTCAAAACTCTGTGTTGCGCCGATCTCCAAATGCACATCGGATATCTCCACATCATGCCTATCCCTCCTGAATACATCAATGCCTTTCCGGTAAACTACCGTAAACAGGTATTGCCTGGCCTTGGCCGCCTCGACATTCTCCTTGTTGTTCCAGAGCACCTCAAATGCATCCTGCACGATATCCTTTGCCATGTCCATGTCGTTCATATTGCTGTTGGCGAATCGCAGAAGGTGGGGAGCCCATTGCCTTACTATGATATTATATTCTGCAGCGTTCACTTTTTGCGTTTCTGGGGATTAGTCGGAAATCGTGGAGTCAAAGTTACACAGGTTCTTAAAAATTTATAAAAACTTGTATAAGATGCTGATTATGTGATAAATATTTTTAAAAATAAAAAAGCCGGAACAATATATTCCGGCTTTGAGTGTCGTTTCTTATATAATTACCCGTTCGCTTTTTTATGATCGGCCAGGAATTTGGCCAGACCGATATCCGTAAGCGGATGGTTCAGTAACCCGAGTATGGCATCGAGAGGGCAGGTTACCACGTGTGCTCCGGCCTCAGCTGCTTTCACGATATGAAGGGAATTCCTGACCGAGGCGGCCAGTATCTGGGTTTCATAGTTCTGCATGGTATAAATATGCGATATCTGGGAAATCAGGTCCATGCCATCCCAGCTGATATCATCCACTCTCCCGATAAACGGTGAAAGGTATGTAGCTCCTGCCTTGGCGGCCAGGATGGCCTGCCCTGCAGAAAACACAAGGGTGCAGTTCGTGCGGATACCGTTGGCTGTAAACCAGCTGATCGCCTTTATGCCATCCTTGATCATAGGCACTTTCAC
>CALMKH010000136.1 GCA_937867025.1 uncultured Bacteroidota bacterium
CCGTCAACCCACAAAGTGGATTGAATTCCCTTAATTACGGCAACAGCCTTCCGTACATTCTCGGGAACGGAATGCTTTCACGGACGTGCTTAAGTTTGCACAGCCAGGTTACCAGCCTTTCAAGGCCAAGTCCAAACCCTGCATGAGGCACGCTGCCGTATCGGCGCAAATCGAGGTACCACTCAAAATCCTGCATAGGCAACTGGTGCTCGATAATTTTTTCCCTGAGCATCTGTTCATTCGTTTCACGTTCGCCTCCTCCGACTATTTCCCCGTAACCTTCGGGTGCCAGCACATCAACACCCCTTGCAAAACGCGGGTTGTCAGGGTTGCGTTTCAGGTAGAACGCTTTCACTTCATGCGGCCAGTCGTACACCATGACAGGGACATCAAAGAGGCGGGTAATGACCGTTTCGTCGCTTCCGCCGAGGTCATTGCCATATTGAAAATTCTTAGCGCTTTCGATCCATTGGGGGATATTGCGCCTGGATTCTTCATAATCTTTCAACTCATTCTTCATGGTGGCGATCTTGTTCTGGTTGAAATTGATCTCGCCTTTTTTCATGCCGGGTTCGGCTAACCTGGCTTCCCTTTCAGCAATTTCAGCTTCAAGTTCCGTTATTTTCGCTTCCACTTCGGCCAGTTCTTTTTCAAGTGACCGGATGCTGTTCTGCCCGTTGACATCCTTTTCACCCTTGATAATGGCCACCGCTTCATCGTATGTAAGCCGTGGGAATTTCTTCAGGCTGCTTTCCAGAACGGATGTGTCGCGCTCTATCAATTTCAGTTCATTCTGGCAGTTGTCCAGCACCTGCCTGATCACGTAATGCAGGAAATCTTCAATAAGATCCATGTTCTGGTGGATATCATAAAAGGCCATTTCGGGTTCTATCATCCAGAATTCCGACAGGTGCCTGCGGGTTTTGCTTTTCTCTGCCCGGAATGTAGGACCAAACGTATAGATCTTTCCAAATGCCATGGCCATCGCTTCACCGTAAAGTTGTCCGCTCTGGCTCAGATATGCAGGCGAGCCGTAAAAATCGGTCTCAAAAAGGTTGGTGGTTCCTTCGCAGGCATTCCCGGTAAAAACCGGTGCATCCATCTGCACGAAACCTTCTTTCTGGAAGAACTGGTGTATGCTGTAAATAATGGTGTTCCGTATCCTGAGTATGGCCCATTGCCTCTGGCTGCGCAACCACAGATGCCTGTTATCCATAAGGAATTCTATGCCGTGTTCTTTTTTTGCTATCGGGAATTCTTCAGCCAGCTGGATAACCGTCAGCTTGCTGACATGCACCTCATATCCGCCTATCTGGCGTTCATCCTTCACCACAGTGCCGGTCAGCTCTATGGCGCTTTCCAGACTCAGTTTTCCGGCCTGTTCAAAATCATTTTCACTGATCTTGCCGGCTTCGGCAATACATTGACATACACCGCTGCCATCCCTTAAATTAATAAATACCAAACCTTTACTGTCACGCCTGTTCGCCACCCATCCGCGGAGGGTGACTTCCTTGCCTTCATAAGCCGGTAATTCCTTGATATACATTTTTAAATATTTCTTTTTAATAAACTGCAAAATTAGTTTACTTTGCACATAATTTCAGTATTTAAAAGAAATTTTCCTATGTTGAAACAGACCCTCAGTCAGAAACTTCTTCAGAAACTGTCTCCCCAGCAGATTCAGTTTATCAAGTTGTTACAGATGACGACGGCGGATTTTGAAGAAAGGGTTGACCAGGAGTTGCTTGACAACCCCGCTCTCGAAAAAGCGGAAGATGACCTTTCCGGTTTTTCCACTGCAGAAGTTAAAAAAGACGAGTTCAACAACGAAGATACGCTGAATGACGATTACAACAGCTCTGACTCATACGACAACGACGATTTTAATGTTTCGGAGTTCCTTACCGGCGACGACCAGGGAGCGAGCTTTAAAATGACGGATGATTATAACGATGAGGAGCAGAAGGAAATGCCCATTCCGTACCAGCAGAGTTTTTATGATTACCTTGTAGAACAGGCGCATTCAAATTTCGAGGAAGGGGATGACTTGCAACTGGCCCTGCATATTGTCGGCAATATCGAGGAGGACGGTTACCTGAGACGCGACTTGTCCGCCATTGTGAACGACCTGGCATTTACTGAAAATATCAGTACCACCGAAGAACACCTGGAACGCATCCTGACAAAGATACAGAATTTCGATCCGCCGGGGATAGGCGCGAGGGACCTGCAGGAATGCCTGTTGTTGCAGCTGTATAAAAAAGATTATGGCGGGAACAAGGCGCTTGACCTTGCGGAAAAGATCATTGCGGATCATATGGAGGCTTTTGTGAAAAAGCATTACGACAAGATTAAAAATACGCTGAAGATCACTGACAGTGAACTGAAACTGGCCCTTAACGAGATCACCAAGCTCAACCCCAAGCCCGGTCAGTCGCAGTCGGTCTCCGTTTCGCAGTATATCATTCCTGATTTTACAGTGGTGAATGATGACGGCCGCCTGAACGTGATACTGAATTCCCGGAATGCTCCCGAACTCAAGCTGAGCCAGTCATACAGCGAGACATTACAAGCCTATGACAAGGATACGAGCAAGGATAAAAACCTGAAGGATGCGGTTCAGTATATCAAACAGAAGCTGGATGGAGCAAAATGGTTTATTGACAGTGTCAAGCAGAGGCAGCAGACCCTTCAGATGACCATGACAGCCATTGTCGAGGCCCAGAAGGATTTTTTCCTGTATGGGGATGAGGCTTCCTTAAAACCGATGATATTGAAAGATATCGCCGACAAGATACAAATGGACATATCCACCATATCGCGCGTGGCTAACAGCAAGTATGTTCAAACCGATTTCGGCATTTTTCCGCTGAAGTATTTCTTCAGTGAAGGCATAGTGAACGAGAGCGGGGAAGAAGTGAGCAACCGCGAGGTTAAAAAAATACTGAGCGATGCGATCGAGGGTGAAAGCAAGAAAAAACCACTGACTGACGAGGCCCTTATGGATCTCCTGAAAGAAAAAGGGTATAACATTGCCAGGAGAACGGTAGCAAAATACAGGGAACAGTTGAATATTCCCGTAGCCAGGCTGCGCAAAGAGATATAACCTGAAGGGTGAAATTAATTAATTGGATTTCAAAAATTAATACCGTACTTCGTTCCTGATTCTTTAACACTTAAGCCATAACCCTCATTCATAAATCAATTTTATGCTTTCAAAAAAAATAGAAAAAGCCCTTAACAACCAGATCGTGCTGGAAGGCACCTCATCAAATTATTATCTGGCCATGGCATCATGGGCCGAATCCGAAGGATTGAGCGGGGCCGCGGAGTTCCTGTATGCCCACAGCGACGAGGAACGCATACATATGGTAAAGCTTATGCGGTTTATCAACGACAGGGGAGGCAAAGCCATAGTGCCTGCACTGAAAGAGCCGGCTGCCAGATTCAAATCCCTGTCAGAGGTGTTTGACATCATACTTGAGCATGAGATCATGGTGACCTCGGAGATCAATAAAGTAGTGGATATATGCCTTAGCGAAAAGGATTACACCACCCATAATTTCATGCAGTGGTATGTGGCCGAGCAGCTGGAAGAAGAATCGCTGGCCAAGCATTATGTCGATAAACTGCGGCTGATTGGCAATGATAAAGGGGGCATGTACCTGTTCGACCGCGAACTGAGCACAGCCAAACCGCAGTCGGGCCCTGCAAGGCCGGCGCATTAATATCCGCCAGGGGCTGATTACATCCATCATAAAGTAAAAACATGGGGGGACGCGCCAGGGATGGAACGGCGTGTCTGAGCTCCTTTTACAGCGACAGCGGGTAAAAGAGCGAGTAGTGACAGCCCGACCGCTGCCGCGGGGCGCCCAAACAAAATGCATGAATTCCTGTCAAATAGTTAACTATTCATGGAGTTTAAAAAAAATTATGTATCTTCGTGATATGAAAGCACGATCAAGGTGCATCCTATTCGTTTTCCTTGGTGTATTAGTGTGTGCAGGATGCAAAAAAAGAAGAGAAAAGATTGAGGAAAAAGTCATGCAGCCGTCTTTTCT
>CALMKH010000137.1 GCA_937867025.1 uncultured Bacteroidota bacterium
TACGGCGGGGATACGCAAACCCGCCTCCAGCAGGAACTGTTCCTTGGCATTGGGGGCGTCAGGTTATTGAAACTGCTCGGCATCAGTCCGGATGTATTCCATATGAACGAAGGGCACCCGGCATTTGCCGGGATTGAAAGGATACGCCTGCTGATGCAGGAAGACAATCTTACGTTTCATTCTGCACTGGAAGTGGTGAGAGCCTCCACTTTGTTCACTACGCATACTCCTGTGCCTGCCGGTCACGATGAGTTTACCGAAGAATTCATCAGGGCCTACCTGTCCCATCATGCCGATTACTTTAATATGGATTGGGAAGCATTGATGCACCTGGGCCAGGATCCCTGCAACCCGGTGGGCAGAAAATTCGGCATGACCTGGCTGGCGCTTCATTTCTCGTCATGGGTGAATAGTGTGAGCAAAGCGCACCTGGATAAAACAAGATCGCTTTTTTCATGTTTCTGGAAAGGGTACATGAATGAGGAATTGCCTGTAGGATATGTCACGAATGGCGTTCACTGGGCATCATGGGCAGCTCCTGAATGGCAGGAACGGTTTTCCTTGGCCGGGGAAGCGGGGATAAGCGGGTATTTGATACCCAAACTAAACAGTATCGGCGATGCTGATATATGGAACACCCATCTTGATTGCAAAAAACAGCTCATTGACAGGTTGATGCAGGGCTCCGGCGATATAGGCAGACCGGGCATTTCAGGAAATATTGATCCGGACAGCCTGACAGAGCAAACACTCATTATCACTTACGCCAGGCGCATGGTATCCTACAAGAGGCCCCTGCTCATATTTCATGACCCGGAGAGGCTGGAGAACATTATTCTCAGGTCAGGGATTAACATCGTATTCATATTTGCAGGAAAGGCTCATCCCAAAGACACTGATGGACATGCCCTGATCAGGCACATTGCAGCAATGTCGGCGCGGCCTGGTCTCAGGAACAGCATTCTGTTCATTCCCGATTATGATATGCAAACAGCATCACTGCTTGTCAAAGGTTCGGATGTCTGGCTCAATACCCCCTTAAAGCATCATGAAGCGTCGGGAACCAGTGGAATGAAAGCGGCCATGAACGGCGTGCTGAACCTTAGCATTTCTGATGGATGGTGGGCTGAGGCGGACGCCTATAGTGCAGGGTGGACTATTGACTCCTATACCGGAAGTGCAGGGCCGGGTGATTCAGGCGATGCCATGGAGCTTTACCGCCTGCTTGAAAAAGAAGTTATTCCTGCTTATAAGGATATTCAGAATGGGTTTCCGGCAAGGTGGGTTAAAATGATTAAAAAAGGATTTTCAGACCTGGTGCCTAAGTTTACAAGCAGCCGCATGCTGGAGGAATATGTAAGCCGGTATTACGTTCCAATAAGCCAAAGGCACCGGATGATGGTAGGCGACAACTATGGCCCGGCTGCGGAACTCGCGGAATGGAAGCAGAAAATGCGCATTGCCTGGGATAAAATAAAGGTGATCTCCAGGAAAATGTATGATTCAGCCAACAAACCTTTGCCCCAGGGAAGCCTTCTCACACCTCAGATAATACTCGACCTGGGAGACTTAGATAAGGAATATGTGGGCGTGGAAATGGTCTCGATCAGAAAAAGGCGCAATGAAGGGGATTCCGATTCCATTGAACTGGTATCGGTCGTGGAGTTAAAGCAAGTGTCCGTTGATGGCAGCATGGTTACATTCTCATGCGATATGGAAACTACGGAACATGGTGTTTTCGAATATGGTTTCAGGATATTCCCAAAACACCGGTACCTTTTGAACAAGCAGGATATGGTGTTGCTCAAGTGGATATGAGGATATTCAGGATGATCCGGCGGCCTCGTACTGAATCTTTTCCGCTTCCGTCTGTTTATGTTGTGAAAACATAACGGTAAACGTGGTTCCCTGGTTGAGTTTACTTTCAAAGCTGATCGTGCCGTTGAGAAGCTCTACATATTTCTGAACGATTTTCAAACCCAGCCCCGTGCCCTGGATGTCGGATACGTTCTGTGCGCGGAAAAATTCATTAAATAGATTTTTTTGTTCTTCTTCCGGTATGCCGATGCCGTTGTCTTTTACTGCAATTGAAACGGTGTTGGAACTCACTTCCGTGCAAAAATGGATGTCTTTTTGCTCTTCTGAATATTTAATAGCATTGGAAAGCAGGTTTAAAAATATGTTCCTTAATATTTTTTTATCCGTAAATACTTCATTATGGCCATTGTGAGCCAAATGAATCTGCTGGCCTTGTTTTAACATGCCTTTTACTTCTTCCGCAATATCGTTTGAAAAATCAGACAGATCAAACAGTTCTTTTGATATTTCCAGTTTGCCCTGTTCCAGTTTATCAAGTGAAAGAAAATCATTCAGGATTTCTACGAGGTTGTAAACCGATGATTTGATGCGGGCAATATGAGTATTCCTTTTTTCAATCTGTTCATCCGATTGGTACAATGCGATAAGTGAAACGCTTGAAAGTATGGCCGTCAAAGGTGTCCGGAATTCATGCGATGCCATGGACACAAACCGGGATTTCATTTCATTCAGTTCTTTTTCGCGTTCCAGTATTTTGGTAAGCTCTAATGTCCGTTCTGTTATTTTGGCTTCCAGGTTTTGGTTCAACCCTTTTAACTCTTCCGTTATTAAAATCCGGTTTAGAAAACCTTCAGCCATTTGGGCATATAATGCCATCAAACTTACTGAGAATGGCTCCAATGGTCCGTTATGCGCAAGATGTGTGGAAATCATCCCGATGGGTACCCCGTTTTGACTGAACAGCGGGGTGGACTGGACAGATTTCACTCCTGCTGCATTCATGACGTGAATATGGGGCATCATGCCTGCATCCTTCGCAACGTCTTCGACTATAACCTGCCGCCGGTCTTTTAGCGCTTCTGCATATACTGTTCCGTCTTCCGCGGACACTTCACGGAAATAGTCGAGGAATTCCTTTGATAGCTCTTTGCTCGCTGCAATTTTTAAGACTTTGCGCTCCTCATCATAGATATGGATGTTTCCCATGCCGGTTCCGAAAATACTTGTTGAATACGAAAGCATTTCCTGCAGGCCGTCCTTCAGATTATCAATCCGCCAGAGATGGTTGCCTGCTTCGTTCAGCTCTTTTAAAGCCGCAGCTTCCATGTCAAGCATGCGTTTGCTTTCCAGTATCTCTTCCTCCGCCTGCTTCCGTTGTGTAATATCGGAGCGTATTGCCAGGTACTGACAAGGTTTTCCCTGCTGGTTGAGAAAAGGCACGATGGTGGTATCCACCCAGTAAATGGTTCCGTCCTTCGCCTTGTTTTTCAGTTCGCCTTTCCATATCCTGCCGTTGGCGATGGTAGCCCAGAGGTTGCGGATAAATTCTTTCGGGTGATAACCAGAATTGATGATCCGGTGATCCTGCCCGATCAGTTCACTCCTGGAATATTTCGAGATCTTGCAAAAATTATCATTGACATGCGTTATAATGCCTTTCTGGTCAGTGACAGCAACAATATTTGCTTCGTCAAGGGCGAATTGATAGTCTGAAATGGTTTTGATATACGCCTCTTCCGATGTTTTAAAAAATTTCGCCCTAGCAACGATAGCAAAATAAATAGTAATGATGATGGCAAGGAGAAGAGCGATAAATACAAGCGTGAGCAACCTGAAGTTAGCAGCATCGGCATCACTCTGTTTCACCCGTTCAGCCAGCAGGACTTCCTCCTGATGCTGTGCCTGATGAATAATGGCGCGTATAGCGTTTTCAATCCTGATACCCTGGCCGGTCCTTAACAGTGCCATGGCTTCGGGCTCGCGGTTTGACCTGCGCAGGTCAATGCCTCCCTGGTAAAAGGCAATAAGCTGTGTATAAAGATGTTTGAGTGTATCCAGCTTCGCCTGCTGAGCAGGGTTATCCTTTGTCAAGGTCCTGATATTATCGAGGTATTGTTGCCCCCCCGCTTTTGCTTCTGCGGAGGATGCCAGGAAGGTTTCATCTCCCGTAAGTATGTAACCTCTTTTTCCGGCAGTGGCATCCACGGAATTCAGCAGGAATTTTTCAAACCCGTGCAACACCCGGTGATTACGGCTAACCGAATTGTTGGCAGCAATAAATTTAATGCTTGCATCATACGCCAGGATGCCAACAATGAGCAGCAACGCACTGCTGATGATAAAGCCTGCCAGAATTTTTTTTGTAATAGGATGTTTCAAAATGGAGAAAATAAGACTGATAAATTGTAAATCCCGGGTTACAAGCCCTCAAAGCGGAACCTGTTGCCTTGTGTCATTCTGATTGTCTTCTGCATATACAATCAGCAGCTCTGGTGCATCCAATACCGTACAGCCGGAAATCAAAAAAAAATAACCATTTCGTGTCCCGGTTCTACGTTATTTTCTGCAGTATTTGTATAATAAATTCAGGAAATTATAGAAAGAGTTTTAATGTACCGGATTCTGTTGTAGTTTAGTTTTAGACAACAAATATATGTATTTTTCTCAATAAAAAAAGAATTTTATTCGAAAAGTGTCCTCGTAAGGCTTACCTGCAAATATACAGGCAATTATAAAACATGAAGCGGTAAGGACGGCAACCTGATGTTTTTTATTGGCGATAGCTATTTGAGCGGGGCCGCTCTTTCATAAAACAGTATGGGCCGCGTCCCTCTGTATATATTTCAGGCTCAGGGCAAAGCGAGAAAAACCGATATCGTCGAGATGTTACCGGTTTAATGTTCAGGTAACATCCATCAGCGACTGCGGCTGGTTGTCAAACACCACGTTCCCATTGTAAATAACTTTCCAGGTGACGGGCATAATGCGCTGCAGCATGCGGCTGACCCCGCAGATCTTCTCCTGTGAGTAGGTCACTGCTTCAATGACGGACCGTTCATCCCCGGGTTCCCCGTTCACCTCGTAAACAATATGGATGGATACATATTCGATCGGGGCCTGTTTGCTCAGTTCGCCGCTTACCCGCAGGTTAAAATCCTTCGGGTGGCAACCCTTCGAGCGCAGCACGGCAATGACATCCATGCCTGTGCATCCTGAAACGGCTGTCAGTATCAGGGGTTTTGGAATAGGCCCGAGATTTTCGCCTCCTGTGCGTTCCGGCGCATCCATAATGACTGTATGGCCATTGACCAGGGCATTGAACTGCAGTTTTCCCATCCATTGGGTTTCTATCTCATGCTTCATTGTCCTTATGTTTTCTGGTTGAAATTCCGAATGGTAAATAGAGCGGACAAGTGCCTGCAAGGCTTGTCAGGATAAAAATCCCGGCCAGCACCAGGGCAATTACAGCCGCAGTTCCGCTGATTACTTCAGCGACATACAGTATGACAATGACAACTGCGGCCAGCACTCTGATTGTCTTGTCGATGGATCCCATATTTTTTTTCATAAGATTATCGTGTTATACGGGTACAAAGTTGATCAGCCTAAGTCGCAATGTATATGATGGGTGTCTTCGTGGCCGATGATACTTGTCATTGGCCTGAAATGGCGCTGCTTTGGTCTGCCCCGGGCACAATTTATTCGGATTAATTATTGAATTTTACAAAAATTGTCTATTTTTGCACTCCTTTTGGCGGGGTAGCTCAGGCGGTTAGAGCGTAGGATTCATAACCCTAAGGCCACGAGTTCAACTCTCGTCCCCGCTAC
>CALMKH010000138.1 GCA_937867025.1 uncultured Bacteroidota bacterium
CTCCCATCGCACTCGCTGTCAGCGTGGCGCCACTCTGTACGACCCGCACGTCCACCGTATCGATTGTCAGATCGAGTGTAATGATGCTGTCGCATCCATTTGCGTTAACCAGTGTTTGTATAAATGTTCCGCTGCTCCTGTAGGTCACCTGGTTCAAGGTATAACTTCCGCATACTCTTACCGTATCAAACATGAAGCTTGGCTGCCTGAGGATCAGGACAAGTGTTATCGTACTGTCGCATCCAGACGAGCTTGTCAGTGATTGGGTGTATGTACCGCTGCTGTCATAGGTCTGACCATTGAGTACAAAACTGTCACAGGCCTCTATGGTCATTAGCGTATCCGAAGGCATGACGATGGTCAGATTGATGGTAAGCAGGCTGTCGCAACCCGAAGCGTTTGTCAGTGTCTGAACATACACACCACTGCTGTCGTAAGTCTGTCCGTTAAGCATGAGACTGTCGCAGGCTGTTATGGAAATTGAGCTGTCTGACATCTCCAGAATAGTAAGGTTCACAATCAGTGTGCTGTCGCATCCGGAGACATTCATAAGATTCTGCACATATATTCCGCTTTGAGTGTACGTCTGGCCGTTCAATAAGAAGGTGTCGCAGGCCGTGGTCGTAAGCACTCCGGCAGAACTGTTGCGTATTGTCAGGTTGAGGGTAAGCATGCTATCGCATCCCTGCGCATTGGTCAGGGTCTGGGTATATGTACCGCTGCCCGTGTAGGAAATGCCGTTCAGCGTGAACGTATCGCAGGCGGTTATATTCATCGTACTGTCCGAACTGTTGGTTATGGTAAGCATCAATGTCACTACACTGTCGCATCCTTCCGCATTGGTTAATACCTGGGTATAGGTTCCGCTGCTCATATATACGCTGTCATTCAGTTCGAAACTGTCGCAGGCGGTAACCGTCATTGTCGTATCGCTGCTCATAAGGACCGTCAGCGCCAGGAAAATAAAGCTGTCGCAACCGGCATTGTTTTCAAGTGTCTGCAGGTATAAGCCGCTTTCAAGGTAGACGCTGTCGTTCAGGACAAAACTGTCGCACGCTGTCATGATCATAACCGTGTCGGTGCTGTTGAGAATGGTTAGCTCCAGTGTCAGGAAACTGTCGCATCCACCAGTATTCTGTAACACCTGCATATATGTACCACTTTCTGAATAAGAACTGTCATTAAGCGTGAACGTGTCACAGGATTCAACCACCAGGGTGTCATACGTATCCACGCATTGGGCGCTTGAACCGGAATGGAAACACACAGCAAGGAGAAACAGGAATACACCCTTTAAGCACGTCAGGGCTTTTTTGCCGGTTTCCGGAAATTTAAGTTTTGTAAATTTGTGTATCATAGAGAGAGTTGATTTTAACAATGCAAAATTCCGTTGCCAAAAATTGAAATTCTTGCAACACTTTAAAAATATCTTACAGGATTTCTCATCTTGAAACCCTTGTCACCGCTTGGTTCTCAGACATTCAACAATGAATATACCTGATTTAGACCTTATTCAGGAAATGAAACAGGAAACGCGTATATAAACATATATACAGCATGCATGTAAAACTGAAAGGGTAAAAATTCTTTTGGAAAAAGGCTATCAGTTTCCTGCACTCTGCAATATCTCGTCTATCAGACGCCTGTCATTGCTCAGCCTTGGCACTTTATGCTGGCCACCCAGCTTTCCTTTTTTCTTCAGCCAGTTGTAGAATGTATTGTTGGGCATAGACTGAATTTTAGGCATGCGCAAGGCTATGTCCTTGTGCCGTTTTGCCTCGTAATCGCTGTTCACTTCTTTCAGTTTGCTGTCGAGCGCCGAAGCAAAATCCTGTATGCTGTGCGGTTCCTTTTCAAACTCTATCAGCCATTCATGCGCGCCATTTTCCCTGCTTGCCAGATACACGGGCGCTGCTGTATATTCCCTTACTTTGCTGTCGGTAACACTGCAGGCATGGGCTATAGCTTTTTCTGCATTTTCAATAACCACTTCCTCTCCGAACGCATTGATGAACAGTTTAGTCCTCCCGGTTATTGTAAATTTATATGGATTGGTGGACGAGAAAATGATAGTATCACCAAGCTGGTAACGCCATAATCCGCTGTTGTTGCTAATAATAATGGCATAGTTTACGCCTTTTTCCACTTCGCCCAGAAGACATGCCGGCGGATTCGCCTGGTCGAGATCGCTCACTTTTACAAATTCGTAAAAAATACCGTAATCGGGCATCAGCAGCAGTGAAGGATCGGAAAGATCATTCTGCAGACCGAAAAAACCTTCACTTGCATTATAGGTTTCAAGATATCTCATGCCACTGTTCCGGATCATTTTCTGGAACAGGTCGCGGTACGGAACAAAACTTACGCCTCCATGTATATACAGCTGCAGGTTAGGCCATATATCGGAAACATTATCCGTTCCTTTCATGGCCATCAGTTTTTCCATTAATACAATGGTCCAGGTAGGAACTCCTGAAATACTGGTAACATTCTCCGTTATCACCTGGTTGGCCATTTTTTCCAGCTTCAGTTCCCAATCGTCCATCAGGGCAATGGATTTATCGGGCGTCTTAAGGAGGTTGACCCAGGTCGGCATATTGTTCATCAGCACGGCGCTCAGATCGCCATAGAAAGAGTTTTCATTGAACGAATTGATTTTGTGACTTCCGCCGATAAGCAGGCTCTTGCCGTCAAAGATGCCGGTTTCGGGCTCACTCAGGCAATAATATGTAAGCACGTCTTTCCCGCCTTGAAAATGACATTCTTCCAGTGTTTCATAACTTACAGGTATGAATTTGCTTTTGTCATTGGTGGTTCCGCTGCTCTTTGCAAACCATATAATTTCACCGGGCCAGAGGACGTTTGTATCTCCCCTCATAACCTTTTCAATATACGGCTTCAGTGATTCGTAATCCTGTATCGGAAACCTGTTCTTAAAGTCATTATAAGAGCTGACGGACTTGAAATCGTAGTGTCTTCCCCATTCCGTGTCCCGCGCATCATCTATCAGCCTTCTCAAGACGTTCAACTGCACTTCGGCGGCATTTTTCACAGCGGTGTCCAGAGCGGTGATACGCTTCCTGAAATACCAGCTCATCATTGTACTTAAGACTGCCATGGGAACGGAAAAGATTAAAAGGTAGTTTGCGCAAATATAAAGAAGTTTATGAATTTAGCCACGCATTTTATTGTTTTTTAAATACCTTCGCGCATATTGTTTCAGCTTCTTTATGATGGACCGGCCCATAAAAATAAAGCCCTTATGGCATATCATGATTTTTGTCATGCTGGGTTGCGGTTCGCGCACACCGGACGTCAATGAAAACATGCAGGTGTCCGCGAAATGGAGTGAGATTCCTCAAAAAATGAAGGACGTCGACGCCTGTTATATCGCCTATATTGATTCCTCCGGAAACATAGCAGAATACTCAAAAGGGGTTGATGTCGGGGGTGAACCCGTCGATCAGAACACCCTGTTTGAGGGTGCATCCCTAAGCAAAACTTTTTTTGCCTATGCTTTCTGGAAGGCGCTGAATACCGGTGATATCAAACCCGCCGATGTACATGCATCCATCTGTGGATCCGTATCAGGCACAATTCCTGTTTCTCCTTTTAAGTTTTTAAGTCATACCGTACCCTGCAGCGATTCATGCATTTTTCCGGACTTTAAAACCCGTAATGAATTCGCATATTCGGAAAACGGTTACCTGGTCTTGCAAAAGGCATTTGAACGGCATATGGGAATGGACCTTGAACAGATCGCGACAAATTATATTTTCAAACCTTCCTTATTAAAGCAGGCTTCCTTTGTCTGGCAGCACACCAATACGAATTTTGTGGACGGGTATTACCAAACAGGAAAGATACACAGGCCTATTTACAAATTGACAAAACCGGCTTCCAACGGCAGTCTTTATATAAGCGGGCGCGACCTGGTGACATTTACAAAGATGCTGATAAACAGCCGGGAGCTCGATTCAATGTGCGTTCCGGTGATTCCTGTAAAGGGGTTCGATCACCTGTATTGGGGCAGGGGCATAGGCATAGAGAAAAATCACGGCCGCGAAATCGCCTGGCAGTGGGGCAGCAACTGGTCGTTCAATCATATTCTTCTGATCAACCGCAGCGACCGGTCCGCGCTTATCTGCTTAAGCAACAGTATCATAGGTGCAAAACGTATCCGTGAAACCACAAAATGGCTGCTGGGCACCGATTTCCAGCTTTTCGACTATATCAACTGGTATTGAAACATTTTTGGTTAATTCATTTTTTTAACGTACCTTTGCAGCCCGTTTGAGAAAAACGTCAAGTTCTTTTAAACCTGCGGATGTGGCGTAATTGGTAGCCGTGCCAGACTTAGGATCTGGTGCCGAAAGGCGTGGGGGTTCGAGTCCCTTCATCCGCACAAAAAACAACAGCAGGAAAACATTCTTGAAAGCATTCCTGCCTGTACCACACAAAGACAACCATCATTCATAGAAATGGAATTAAATTTCAAAAAAATTGACGACCTGAACGCTACGCTGACAGTAGCCCTTGCAAAAGCCGACTACTCAGAAACAGTTGAAAAGGAACTTAAAAAATACCAGAAACAGGCCGCGATCAAGGGTTTCAGGCCCGGTTCAGCCCCAATGGGCATGATTAAAAGCATGTATGGAAAAAGCATACTCGCAGAAGAAGTCAACAGGCTGGCATCCCAGGGTCTTTACAACTACCTTAAGGAGCAGAACATTGATATTATAGCCCAGCCGCTTCCAAGCGAATCCATCCAGTCGGATATCGACCTGGATAAAAAAGAAGATTTCGTGTTTGCTTTTGACCTGGGTCTCGCTCCCCATATCGACTTTAACATCAGTGATAAGGATGTTCTGGATAAATACATTATCGATGTGGACGACAAGGAGGTTGAAAAGGAGATCGAAACCCTTGCCAGCAGGTACGGCGAACTTACCGAGGTAGAAACTTCTGAAGAAAAGGATATCATTTATGCCGACATGACCGAGCTGAATGAGAATAACGAATCGTTTGAAGGCGGTGTTGACAAAAAACGCGTATCCCTTACTGCTGATCTTGTCAAGGATGAACAGCTCAAGAAACAATTGACGGGCATTCGCAAGGGCGACGAGCTCACAGTAAATATCTATTCGCTTTTCAATGAAAATCATTCTGTGATCAGCAGTTCCCTCGGTATCAGCAAGGAAGCAGTTGCTGATCTCAATCCCAATTTTAAATTCACTGTAACCGAAATATCCAGGAGGGTACCTGCAGAGATTGACCAGGCCCTGTTTGATAAAGTGCTGGGAGAAGGCACTGTCAGCAGCCTTGAAGAGTTTAAAGTGAAAATCAGGGAGAACCTCGAAGCCTATTACCGCAGCGAAAGCGAGCACCAGATAGAGCATATGATCACTCACCTGCTTGAAGACAAACATCCTGTCCCTTTGCCTGACGCATTTCTCAAGAGGTGGCTGCTGAGCAATAAGGACCAGCACTATAATGCGGAGAATATCGACGAGCGCTATGCCAATGAAGCCAAAGTGCTTAAGGAAGTCCTGATAAGGGAAAAGGCTGCCTCCATATACGATATTAAGATCGAGCAGCAGGACATAGAAGATGCATCACTGGGTTACACGCTTTCCATGTTCCGCAATTATGGCTTGCAGAATCCTGAATTTGATTTCGTTAAAAAATTCAGCGACGACAGCCTGAAAAAGAAAGAATATGTTGAACAAATGAACGATATCGCTTTAAGGCGCAAGGTGTACAACAAAATCAAGGAAATTGTATCCTATAACGAGAAACACGTCAGTATAGAAGAATTCTATAAAATGATAGAAGCTCATAATCACCAGCATTAACAGGGCAGATAATATTTTGATTTAAAGCCATAATCACCGGATTATGGCTTTTTTATTGATTTGTTGAGCCGATCTCAAAGCCGTTATAAGCTATGTGTTTTCCCCTTTGAATGCTTGCCTGGCATATTTATGCAGCAATTGCATCACAACTTCCCGGCCAGCCCTCCCACTGTTTTTAATGCTTCTTCCACCTTATCATTCCACAACATGCCATAATTCAGTTTCAGGCAATTGTTATACTGGTCCTGTAACGTATACATCCTTCCCGGGGCAACGCTGATACCCTGTTTCATCGCCCTGTTATACAGCTCCACGGTATCGGTTTTCCTGTTGAGTTCAACCCACAGCTGCATGGCGCCTTGCGGTCGTGTTACCCTGGTATCCGCCGGAAAATACTCGCTTATGCACCGCTGCATCTGCAGCGAATTCCTGTGAAGCACCATCCTTAAACGCCGCAGGTGGTTTTCATAACGGCCATTCTCCAGGAAACTTCCTATCGCTTCATGCGTGATGGAAGTACAATACAACGAGTGATACATTTTAGTCCTTTCAATCTTTTCCCTGAATTGTCCCGGAGCCACCCAGCCTACCCTGTATCCCGGAGCAAGCGTTTTTGAAAATGACCCGCACCATAACACAATGCCGCTTTCATCAAACGTCTTGCAGTTCAAGGGTCGTTGTTTACCATAATACAGATCACCGAACAAATCGTCTTCTATCAACGGTACATGGTGTTTTTCCATCAGCCGTACCACTTCTTTCTTATGTTCATCCGGCATGCAGCTTCCCAGGGGATTACTGAAATTGCTGACCAGCAGGCATAATTTGACTTTCTTTTTCTCGAGCGCCTTTTTAAGAGCATCCGGATCGATTCCCGTAGCCGGATGTGTAGGCAGCTCAAGTACATTTAGTCCTTGCAGGCGCGCCAGTTGCAGGATACCAAAATACACAGGGCTTTCAACGGCAATGGTATCGCCTTTCTGAGCGAGCGCCATCATGCAGAACGATAATGCATCCATGCATCCCGAGGTCGGCACAATATCATCCGCCTTGAGTTTTCCTCCCCACAATAACGACCTTAAGGCTATTTGTTTCCTGAGCTTGGAATTGCCCTGGCGGTCGTAATCAATACCGCTTTCCGGCAATTCACGCGTCGCATTGATAATGGCCTTGTTCAGTTTGGCTACCGGCAATAACTCCGGTGACGCCACACCCGATGAAAGCATGATTTTCACCTTTGCAGAATTTTGCGCTATGGCCGAAATGATATCACCGACATCCTCGCCCGGCTTCGCAATGATTGGCTGGCTCGGAGAAGGTGCGTTTCGAAAATACTTATGGGCATAGGAGACATAATAGCCCGATTGAGGTCTCGATTCGATAAGCCCGCGGCTTTCCAGTTCAAAATAAGATTGCTGGGCGGTCGTCAGGCTTACCCCGCGCTCAATACAAATCGTCCTGAGGGAAGGAAGCCTGTCGCCCACTTTTAACACCTCGTGCTTGATCTGCTCCTCAATATGGTTGGCAATTCCCATGTAAAGAAGTTCTTTTTTCCTTATCATAGCTTTTAAAACTGTAGTGGTCAAAAATAAATATTTTGTATCTGTACTGCCAAGGATTAATCCATTTATTTTGTGTCCTGATAATCAAATTGAATTATGCTCTGGATTGATGAACCTGTAACGCTCCGCGGGCGTGCAATTGACCTGCTTCCCCTTGACCGGACCCATTTTCCGGTGCTCGAAAATATCGCATCCGATAAACGCATATGGGAATTCATGTCCTTTCCCTGCGACAATGCCGGCGCTTTCCAAAAACAATACGATCTGGCGCTCGAGGAACGCGACAAGGGCATACAATACCCGTTTGTCATTTATCATAAAAAAGATCAGCGTATCATCGGGGCCACGCGTTATCTTGAGATGGTGCCGGCCCACAGGAAACTTGAGATCGGATGGACCTGGCTGAATCCCCAGTACTGGGCAAGCGATGTCAATCCCGAATGCAAACTGCTCCTGCTCACACATTGTTTCGAAAAGCTTCATACCAGCCGGGTGACATTACGGACATCCGAGTTCAATATACGTTCGCGCAAGGCGATCGGCAAGATAGGAGCCAGTTTTGAAGGTATAATTCGCAACGATATCATCACGGCCAACCAGACAAAACGCAACTCTGCCTGGTTCAGTATTATTGAGGAAGAATGGCCGGCGGTGAAACAACAGCTGACGGCATTTCACAGATCACGGTCACAATAATTCCTTTTTTTACACATAAAACTTCCAAAAGATGACCTTATCAGGATTCACTTTCAGAGACGCCGTCATGGACGACAAGCCGCAGCTACAGGCACTGGGGCTGGCAGCCTACAGGCAGCACCGTCTTGCCCTTGGCGAAGAGAACTGGCAAAAGATGGAACATATCTTATCGCTTGCCAACCATTACGATCCGCTACTGGAATACGCAAAGGGGGTTTTATGCGAAGAGGGGGACAGGGTCATAGGCATGGCATTCCTGATGCCGCACGGACATCCTACCGCGCTGTTCGAAAAGGAATGGTCGTATATCCGGATGGTTGGAGTCGATCCGGCATATTCAGGACTTGGCATCGCAAAAACACTTACCCGGAAATGCATAGACGCTGCCAGGGAATCGGGTGAGAGATACATTGCCCTGCACACATCCGAAGTCATGCACGCCGCAAGGCATATCTACGAAAGTCTTGGTTTCAGCATACTGAAGGAGATCGAACCGATGTTCGGCATCCGCTACTGGATATACCTGATGAAACTCTGACCCTGTTCTAATTATTCTGTGCTCCGGCATCGATCCAGCAGATGATCTTGTTTTTCTCATCATCGCTTAACGTATGGTCCTTGGGCATGGAACCATTGGCTACGGCCGGGCGGATACGGTCCTTTGCGGCACTTACCTGGCTGTGGCTGGTGAGAGGTCCCGGCCCGTTGCTGCTTCCGGCGGCGTGGCATCCGGATCTGGCACAATGGCTTGCAATTATCGGACTGACATCTGATGTGTATGATTTCGCTCCCCCGCTGCAATCGGGTGTAAACTTCTTATCCTTTTTACAGGTAGCAAAAACCAGAATTGCCAGTGAAAGAATCAGTAAATTGTTTTTCATAATGCTTGTTTTGTATTCATCGTGACATAGATAAAACAATAAGCAGAATCAGGCGTTTAAGTCCCTGACAAACTGCCAAAAATCATTTTTTGTCCGGGATATTCCATAATTGCTCTCTGGTACGGGATTTGAGGTGTATAGCGGAGATTGGAAGGCATTTATCTAAAACCTCAAGTTTTTTACTGCCTTTTTGTCATTAAGCGTAAAAATTGTATTAATATTGTGTCGATTAGAAATTATGGATCAAGGAAACGAATTTAAAAAATATGCAAGCAAGCATTTAGGTTTGAACAGCCTGATGGTAGACCGCTATATCAACAATGCGACCCCTACCGTTATTACCAATCTTACTCCCAATATTATTGAGGAAAGGCCACTGAACATTGCGGCAATGGATATATTCTCAAGGCTGATGATGGACAGGATCATTTTTCTGGGCGTGCCTATCAATGACGAGGTGGCCAATATCATTATGGGCCAGCTTTTGTTCCTGGAAAGCACTAACCCCAACCGTGATATTCAGATATACATCAACAGTCCCGGAGGAAGCGTTTATGCAGGACTTGGCATTTATGACACCATGCAGTTCATTACCAGCGACGTGAGCACGATCTGCACCGGTATTGCAGCAAGTATGGCAGCGGTGCTTATGTGCGCCGGCCAGAAAGGCAAACGCACAGCGCTCAGGCATAGCAGGGTGATGATACACCAGCCTTTGGGAGGCGTTCAGGGCCAGGCTACAGAAATAGAGATCACTTACAAGGAAATCTCTAAGCTGAAAAAAGAATTGTACGATATTATTGCTCACCATAGCGGTCAGACATTTGAAAAAGTGGAAAAAGACAGTGACAGGGATTACTGGATGACAGCTGAAGAGGCAAAAGCATATGGCATGGTAGACGAGGTGTTAACCCGTACGAAAGAGAAAAAATAAACAATGGCAGGCAAAAAATCGAGTTCCTTCTGTTCATTCTGCGGCAAGCCTAAAGAAGAGGCCACCATGCTTATATCAGGTATTGAAGCCAATATTTGCGACGCATGCGTGGAACAGGCTTCCAAAATTGTGGATGTGGAACTCAGCAGCAGCAGCAAGTCCAGGAAATCGAGCCCTGACTTCCAGATCACCCTACTCAAACCCAGTGAAATCAAGAAACACCTGGATGAGTACGTGATCGGACAGGATCAGGCAAAAAAGGTGCTTTCAGTGGCTATTTATAACCACTACAAAAGGATTATGAATGCCGGTGACAAGGATGACACAGAAATCGAAAAATCGAATGTGCTGCTGGTCGGTGAGACAGGAACAGGAAAAACCCTCCTTGTCCGCACACTGGCCAAAATACTGAAGGTGCCATTCTGCATCGCGGATGCCACCGTACTGACTGAAGCCGGATATGTGGGGGAAGACGTTGAAAGCGTTATTTCCAGGTTATACCAGGCCAGCGATTATGATGCCGAAGCTACCCAGAGAGGCATTGTATACATCGATGAAATTGACAAGATCGCCAGGAAGGGCGACAATCCTTCCATCAGCAGGGACGTCAGCGGAGAAGGTGTGCAGCAGGGACTTCTGAAGCTCCTTGAAGGCACGATAGCCAACATCGCCCCTGAGGGAGGCAGGAAACACCCGGACCAGAAATTCGTCAAGATCGATACCAGGAATATTCTCTTTATATGCGGTGGCGCTTTCAGCGGCATAGAACGCATTATAGCCAAAAGACTTAACAACTCCGCCATTGGTTTCAAGAGCCTTGGCAAAGACCGCATGAAGGATGACGACCTGATAGAACAGATAGCGCCTTCAGACCTGCGCTCCTTTGGCCTTATTCCGGAGATCATCGGCCGCATGCCTATGATCACTTACCTGCAGCCACTCGACAGGGACGCCCTGAAGAATATTCTTCTTAAACCAAAGAACGCGCTGATCAAACAATATGTCAGGCTGATGGAAATAGAAGGCATTAAACTGGTATTTGATAAAAAAGCGATAGAGCTTATTGTCAGCAAAGCCGTTGAATTCAAGCTTGGCGCCAGGGGATTGAGGACCATTTGTGAAAAATTGATGCTGGATGTCATGTACGAAGCGCCATCGAGGAATGAAAAAGAAATTACCATTACTTCGGAAATGGTGGTGAACAAACTCGCCGACCTGGACGATATAAAAGCAGCCTGAACATTCTAAAAACGATACGTGAAGCCCATGCCCTTTTAGCATGGGCTTTTTTATTTTATCAAGCTTTTAATCATATACGGAATACATAAAAACAAATTTTGCCCTCCCAGGCAACCTTTTCTTTTCTTTTTAGTTCTTAACAGTACAACTCCAAACTAATAATCCCGACTATGAAAACCTTTAAGATCAACAGTCAGGCAAGGGCTGTCATGCTCTTTCTTGGCCTCCTGTGCTACAGGCATGAATCTTCCGGACAGTGCTTTATCACAACAACAGGCAGTCCCTGTGCAGGCAATCAGATCACTTTCAACTGTAACTCGATAGGCGCCTCCAACTACAACTGGAACTTCAACGGCGAGGGTAGCAACACAAGCTCCTGTTCGCCCGCATTTGTTTTTAATACATCCGGCACTAAGGTTATTTCCCTGAGCATGAGATTGCCTAACGGACAAACCTGCTCTGCAATGATCAATCTTACGGTCAATCAGAAACCTGAGATACGGTTCAGGCGCATTGGAGGAATGTGGCAGTGTTTTGCAAATAACAGTTTTTGTTTTACAGACAGCAGTTTGGCATTCAATGGTGCGACAATAAAAAAACGTACGGCTGTATTTAGCGATGGCACAAAATATACCTTTTCGGGAAACGGGCCCGTGAGCTTCTGCCATTCATTCCAGGACCCCGCCGGCGGATCTTTTGGTGTTACAATAGAAGTGGAAGACGATAACGGATGCATCACCAAAACAAGCATCCCAGTGGTAGCCCGCGTCAGACCCAGCCTTGGCCTCAGTTTTACCACTCCCCAGCCAAAACGTTGCGACAGTGTGAAACTCTGCATCACCAACCGCTCTGCCGTTCTTCTTGACAGCATAGCGGCGCTTAGCTGGGATTGGGGTGACGGACTGAAGGACAACGGCAGCAAGAATACTCCCAACTTATGGAAAGCCTTTGTGCCCAATGGCATCTGTCACTGGTATAAAACGCAGGGACCCAATAGCGGCAACTTTGATGTTAAGCTTAGCGTGACAACCAATAGCGGCTGTACCGAAACGTTTACTTTCCAAAGTGCTGCCACAAATTTATTCATTAACCCCGTTGTCCTGGCTGATTTTGATTCGGTCTGTATATCGTCTCCGACTGTGACTTTCAGGCTAAAGGACGGGCCTGTACCCGGAGCGGCCAATCCTTTATACATGTATGAGCAGCCTTTTAATCCACCAAATTTTACAAGGGCCTGGACAGGCAGTCATGCATTTCCTGCACCCGGACCTTATAAAATCAATTTTTCATTTACCCATACTATTCCCGGATGCGGGAGAACCGTTTATGATACAATTCTCGTGCTCGGCCCGCAAAGTATTATTGAAGGATCGACGACTGCTGGCATGCAGTTTATTACAGATTCCCTGAGATATTCCTGTGTCATAAAAGACACTGTCAGGTTTACGAATTTTTCGAAATTTTATCACAATGACACAAAGATGCTCGATGACGACAGTACGTTCAATCACCCCACAGGATTCAACAAACCCCTGGGCCACGTATTTACCGGTATTGCTAACCAGACATCCGTGAAAGCCAACCCTCAGAACCGGGGCAATGCCCATGTGAACAGGATATGGGATTTTGATGACGAATACTGCGAAAGATGCACGACCGATACTAAAAAAGGCGTCAATATAAACAGGAACTGCAGGTATAGCAAAGATTCATTGCCATGGCACATGTATACACCATGGGATAAAATTTATCAGGAACAATTTGCGCACAAGCCTTCCGCCATCATGGTGTTTAACAGGGATTCGGGCTACTATTACAGGCGCAACCTGTGGAGCGATGATTCGGTGGCTATCGTCCGCGATACCGTCTTGTATTACGGTGATAACCCTCTTGCGATAGTGACAAAAGACTCCGTCATCTATTCAACTATCACTAAAAAGGTCAGAACATTTAAGCATATAGCCGGCATCTCACGTACTGATTTCAGCGTTACTACGCGCTTTTACGTACCGGCCGGCGATACTATCTATATCGATGCCAATAACGGCTTGCCGCCCAACAGGTGGATCGGTCCGAGGTATATCAATGTCGTGGGTGGTTATAGCCTGGTGCTGAAGAGCAAGACGGATAAAGCGCTTTACAATGTATGGATCGAAACCTCACAGGATACCATACCGCTGCACATGGTGGACAGTTCCCACAGGATATGGAAGAAGGAACGCGTTTATGGTTATGTTCAGGGCGACAGCGTCAGCCCTGCCGCGCACCGGCAAATGTTCTACTCCGGAGAAAAGGTCAGGTGTTTCAATGTGAAGTTGTGGCAGAAGGATATAAAACATCCGATGGCCTGCGCAAATGAGAAAACTGCTCCTCTTTCGCTGATGCCGGCAAGCGCCCGTGGTTTGCGGAAAGCCGGGGTGCAATGTTATGGCAGCGATGTGGACGCATACGGCATCACATTTATACTCGATGAAACAAAACCTGGTTGCAGCCGGACCTGGGCTGAGATCAACTTCGATACGGCCTTTAACAGGAATGGCTGGGTTCCGGCCATTGGCAAAAACCTTGGCCCGGGATCCATTTCCGCAGGCGATCTTCCTCCTGTGAATTTTCCATATGGTGTGCCTTTCCCCGATTATGCAAGGAGCGGACCCGCACCATCTCGATTCTCAACGATATACACATCCGATATGGTGAAAGACAGGAAAACAGGTTATGTGCACGTGGGACTGATTGTCGGAAACGGTATATGGCCCAATAAAATATATCCGCAAACATGTCATGACACCGCATATTACCACAATTTTGCCAGGTTCCCTGTGCTTGATAACCGTTTCCGTGTGATCAAACCGTCGCAAGGCTCAGAGTACACGCATATCTGCAGGAAAGACTCCATTCATCTCGGACTGAACGGTTACAATACATCAAATATGGAGGATGTAAAAACCGCCTCGTGGGTATTGTCCAGTGAGACCTCCGGCAAATACTTCAACGTGCCCAGCTGGCTGCGGGTGGATGAAACCTATAAACGTTTCAGCCGGGTACATCCCGATACTCCCTACCTGGTGGATAAGCTCAGCGTTGTGAGGCGCAGCCACTCCAATGGTGTTACCGTGACAACCGACAGCCAGGAATTCCGTATCGCCAAGATTACCAAATGGCACAATGAAGCGGATATATACAAAGTATACCACCAGGTGGAAATAAAGCTCCAGGGTTCAGGCATTAAGCTTGCAGAACTCGGACCTGCCCAAATTGCCGACCTGGTATGGAACGGAAAGGGCACTATCGGTAAACCTTATACCGGCTCCAGGGGGATTCTTGACACAACAGGATTCGGTCACCTCATACAGTTCCGTATGGTAGCAGATCAGAAACAGACCCTGCATGTCCGTGACACTTCCTTGCAGCCGCTGGACAAAACTACAGGGCCGGGCGGGACATCATACCATGTGTATTCCTTTATTCCGCCGTATGCAGGATTTTATACAGCCAACCTTGAACTGAATGCCGGCATACCGGAATCATGTCCGAAAACACAAGGTCAGGCTAAAAAAGTTATAGTCGGTTTTTATGCCAATATGGGTTACACCGATACGATACTCTGCCATGGACAGCCTGTCAACGCTTCTCCGGTTTTCAGGTATTTCGAAGTCTATCCCGAAATCACTTTCCGCCTGCTCGATCCTGTGGATTACTGGAGAGCCAGGATCGGTGAGGCCGGCAATCCTAAGCGGGAAGGCTATACCATCACTGACCTGAATAAGGCCGATGACGACCTGAGCAAACCTCAGACAATTTTCGGCGGATTCCCGTATTCTGTTACCGGCCTTGACAATAGACCATCCGAAGTTCTGCAACTGGGAGGCTTAAATAACGGAATATATTACGGAAAAGATACCGGTGCTGCGTATGTGTTGCGCACTGCCGCAGCAGATAGTTTCGGATGCAGAGACACGTTTGTCCAGGAAATATATACTACTGCAGCCAGGGCCAAATTCAAGATTATTCAATCACGGCCCCAATGCAATACCATTATCGAACTGTTCGACTCATCCTATATCATTGATCCGCATAAAGCAAGGTATGGCTTATCATCTGACAAGATCGTCAAATGGACAGTAGACTGGGGAGATAAAAAAACGTCATCCGTTGTATCCTATTTCGATAGCATACCACAGGGTATTTCGCATGTTTACACCTATTCGGGAATTTTCCATGTGAAGGTCAGAGTGGAAAGTGCCCTTGGTTGCAGCGATTGGGATTCCATCATGTTCAGCATTCCCGACCGCAGGCCGGAATTCGACACCAGTATCAAACGCATATATTGTATCAATGAAAAAGTGACATTCAAGAACCTGAGTAAATACATGCGAAGGGACAGTATGGTATGGATCTGGGAATTCGGCGATAACACATTTGGCAATCAATATGATACGATCACATCAGCCAATGACACCATGAATCACAGGTACAAGCAACCCGGAATATATAGCATCATGCTTTATGGATCATACTATAAAACGCCCGGTGGCGGAGCAACAGGAGCGCGCTGTTCTGAAGTATTCCCGGACACCACAGAAAACTACCAACGCCCGTTCACCATTAAAGTGATCGACTGCGATACAACAGGCATCAGAGAGGTGAGACTCAGCAATGTCAGCATGTTCCCCAACCCCGCTCATCATACCGTAACAATATCCGGAAAGGCGGCTATGAATATAGAGTTCATTGACGCGACGGGCCGGATGGTAAAGAGCGCCAGGAAACCGGAGGGTGATCATGTGATCGATATCCGTGGCCTGTCTCCTGGAATTTACCTCGTGCGAGGGGACGGTAAAGAAATCGGAAAACTCCTTGTTGAATAAATACTGAAAACCAATCTCTATGTGACGGGTTAAAATGTCCCTGGGTTGATGTGACCCGGGGATATTTTTTTACTTAGTCAGTTTTCTTGTCCGGACGAAGTCTCCCGGTTTCAAAAAATATAATAAAGAAATGCCTTAATTTTGAATACACATTCAGAAAATATGGGAAGAATTTTATTTTTGATCGGCATAGGCGGTTTCGCAGGCAGCATTTTGCGTCATCTGACCGTTTCAGCCTGCTCCAGGCTCTTTTCATCTGCATTTCCATCGGGCACTTTTATTGTCAATATATCCGGTTGCCTGGCCATCGGGATTGTGGCGGAGCTTTCACAGCGTTATGACTGGATCGGTGAAGAATGGCGACTTATGCTGATGACCGGTTTGTTGGGAGGGTATACAACGTTCTCGGCATTCTCCCTTGAGAATTTGAAACTGTTGCAGAACTCGGAATATCTGACGTTTGCCATTTACAGTGTATCCAGTTTCTGTTTCGGGCTGCTGGCTGCTTTTACCGGCATGATGCTTGTAAAATACCTGGGTTGATTCAATTTCAGGCGGATAGATACGGAAACAACAATGCAGGAAGGGCTATATGTTAACAGCTTATCTGTTTATTACGAAAGATCTGTCCGATTTTCATTAATTTAGCACTCCATTTTGGCGCTTGCACCTGAAAAGATATTACAACAGTATTTCGGCTATGATTCCTTCAGGCCTTTGCAGAAAGATATTGTCGAACATGTTGACAAAGGCCTGGACACGATTGCCCTCCTGCCTACGGGCGGAGGCAAATCCATCTGTTTCCAGGTGCCGGCGCTCATGAAAGATGGCGTGTGCCTGGTGGTCACTCCCCTCATAGCATTGATGAAAGACCAGGTGGAAAATCTCCGCAAACGCGATATCATGGCGGTAGCCTTATACTCGGGCATGAGCAGGCGCGAGATAGAATTCGAACTCGAAAACTGTATCAATGGCAAATACAAATTCCTGTATGTGTCGCCCGAGCGTCTGCAAAGCAAACATTTTACCGATTATGCCCTCAATATCAAGCTTAGCATGATCGCAGTCGACGAAGCGCACTGCATTTCCCAGTGGGGATATGATTTCAGGCCGCCATACCTCCGCATTGCCGATTTCAGGGCGAAGTTTCACGGCATTCCGGTCATCGCCCTTACCGCTTCGGCGACGAAGGAAGTGGTGAAGGATATCGAGAATAAGCTGGACCTTAAAAAACCGGCGGTATTTGTTCAGAGCTTCACCCGGAAAAATCTGTCATATGTCGTGCAGCGTGAAGAAAACAAGCTGGGAAAGATCGTTTCGATTTGTGAAAAACTGAAAGGCACAGGGCTTGTGTATGTACGTAGCAGGAGAAAAACATCCGAGGTAGCCAAAATCCTGAAGGAAAAAAACATCAGTGCCGATTTTTACCACGCAGGTCTCGACGCCAGGCTGCGCACCGAAAAACAAGACGACTGGAAACAGGGCCGTACACGCATCATGGTTTGCACCAACGCTTTCGGAATGGGGATTGATAAAGGCGAGGTGCGGTTTGTGATTCATGAACAAAAACCCGATACCCTGGAAGCCTATTACCAGGAGGCAGGGCGTGCGGGGCGCGACGGATTAAAATCCTACTGCATTCTTTTACATCACGATTATGATGACCTGGAAGATGAACGAAGCATCGCACATAAATATCCGTCCGCGACCGATATCTCCAGGGTGTACGAATTGATCTGCAACTACCTGCAGGTGGCAGTGGGTTCTGGACAGGGCATCAGTTATGACCTGGAGATACACGAGCTCTGCACGTATTACAATGTCAGTTCCCAGCTGGTGTACAACGCTTTGAGGATCCTTGAAAATGAAGGTTATTTCCAGTCGGGCGAATCCCTGTATGCACCTTCGCGCATGCGGATATGCTGTTCATATGAGGAATTATATGAATGGCAGCTCAGGAACGACAATGTTGACGCACTATTTAAAGTTATACTGCGTTCGTACGGGGGCATATTTGATTTTTACACCGGTATCTTTGAATACGAAATTGCCTCGCGCATGAAAAAACCTGAAAAATGGGTAAAAGAACAGTTGGTTAAATTCCGTGAAGCCGGCATTATCGACTATATTCCTCAAAGCAGCAAACCTCAACTGATTTTCCTTGAAAACCGTTTCCCTTCCATTTATGTATCCAATGAAAAAATAGAGTTCCTGAGAAACCGTTATAAGGAAAAACTGGAGGCGGTAAATGCCTATATCCGCAACCAGGATATTTGCAGATCCTCACAGCTTGTCAGGTATTTCGGTGAGGAGGATCCGGAAGACTGCGGCATATGCGATATCTGCCTTGAAAAGAAAAACAGGAAGGGCGGTTCGCAGGAATATATGCAGAAGGTGAAACACCTGTTTCAGTCAGGCGGGCTGCATATCACCGACCTTCCAAAGATGGTGGATGAGCGTGAAATACATGAATATTTGACTATATTGCGATGGTTAAATGATAACGGCTATGTCACGGAGGACATGGACGGACGCTGGCAATGGAAAAAGGAAAAACAGTCATAATCGGCTTAACGGGTCATATTTTTACCGATCAGCGTATGACAAGGATTGCCTCGGCCCTTTCATCCAATGGTTACGTCGTGAGACTGTATTACCGAAAGTTTTTTAAATACAGGCCTGTAAAGACACCCGTTGAAGTGCCTTTTGAAACAGTACCCGTCGTGTGCCCTGCAAATTCAGGCGTCTTGTTATATCTCATCTTTAACATTCAGTTATTTTGTAAGATCCTTTTCAGGCGGGTTGATTATTTGTATGCGGTAGACAGTGATACCCTGCCTGCGTTTACCCTGCTTTCAATCATCAGAAACAAGCCGCTGGTGTTCGATTCGCATGAGTATTTCACGGAGGTGCCTGAACTGAAGGGCGCGACCCTGAAAAAGAGGATATGGAATGCTGTTACCCGGGCAGGTGTCAGGCGGAGCAGACTTTGTATAACGGTAGGCCCTGAATTGGCAGGCGTTCTCAGTAAAGTATACGGAAAACATTTTACCGCCATCAGGAATGTACCCTCTGCTATACCCTTGCCTGAAGTCAGGAAAGCGGAACCTCCGGTAATCCTTTACCAGGGAGCGCTGAATGCGGGGCGTCAGCTGGAACTGCTCATACAGGCAATGAAAGATTTGCCTGAATGCAAATGTATACTGGCCGGAGAAGGCGATTTAAGCCGGTCGTTGCGCGAGATGGCCCGTGGCATGGATAATGTGGAATTTGCGGGATTGATGAATCCTCCGGACCTTCGACGGCTTACGCTTGAATGTTTTGCGGGGTACAACCTCCTGGAACCTGAAAGCCTCAGCTATTATTATTCGCTTAGCAATAAGTACTTTGATTATATGCAGGCAGGTGTGCCGTCCATTTCATCCAGGTTGCCTGAATACCTTAAACTTAATGCGGCGCACGAGTGCGGTGTATGTATCGATAACACCGCTGAAGCGATCACTTCGACAGTGAGGTACTGGCTTAATGACAAGGCGCATTACCGGAAATTGAAAGAAAATGCTATAATTGCGGCACAGACCCTGAACTGGGAAAATGAACAAAAAATTTTGTTAAACCTTTTTAAAAGCCTTTGAAAAAACATATTCATATTGTGTCGTTCGACGTACCCTATCCTGCCGATTACGGTGGTGTGATCGACATATTTCACAAAATACGGTGGCTGCATAAACTCGGTCTCACCATCACACTTCACTGTTTCCAGTATGGCAGGGCCGAGGCTCCTGCGCTCAACAGCATCTGCAAAAAGGTATATTATTATAAACGCAGCAAATACCGGAATCCCTTTATAGGAAACATCCCCTACATTGTGCTGACACGCAATCACGAAGAGCTTCTGACAAACCTGTGCAGGGATCATTCGCCCATTCTTTTTGAAGGGCTTCATACCACGTTCTTCCTTCAGCATGAGAAACTGAAGAACCGCATCAAACTTGTGAGGAATCACAATATCGAACATGATTACTACAAGAACCTCGAACTTGTAGAATCGAATTATTTCAAGAAATATTTTTTCAGGAATGAATCGGACAACCTCAGGAAATATGAAAAGATTATCAAAAGCGCTACACATGTGCTGGCCATTTCGCCATCGGATCATCAGTACCTGAACCGCAAATACCACAACTCGGTATTGATCCCGGCTTTCCACGCCAATGACGATATCAGCATACTGCCCGGAAACGGGAAATTCGTGCTTTACCACGGCAATCTTGTTGTGGGTGAAAACCATTACGCAGCCATGTACCTGGTGAAAGAAGTTTTTTCAAAGCTCAGCATACCGTGCATCATTGCCGGAAGCCATCCTCACGATGAACTGGTGAGGCTTTGCCTCAAGTATCCGCACGTCAGGCTGATAGATGACTGGAGTCATGAACAGGTGATGGATGCAGTGCGTCAGGCACATGTCAACGTGCTTCCCACATTCCAGGGAACAGGCATCAAGCTCAAACTGCTGAACTCACTTTTCTGCGGCAGGTTCTGCGTCGTAAACCCCACTATGGTGCTGCATACCGGACTTGAGGACGCATGCATGATTGGCAACAATGCTGAAGAAATGATTCATTACATCACCCAGTGCTGGAGGCAATCGTTTACGGAGAAACATATTGAAGAGCGGAGGAAATTCCTTTCCCACAGTCTTTTTGACAACAGGAAGAACGGAATGGATATCCTGAAAATACTGGGGGAAGAGTTGAAAGTGAAAAGTTGAGAGTGTGCTGTGTACATTCCCTGGCACCAGCCGCCGCCCAGTAATTACCAAGCGCCTGCTTTCGTCGTTTTTAATGTAAAAAATCAACAAAATTAGTTAATTTTGTACTGCTGAATACAGCGTTCCTGATCAGACAGCTTAACTACGTATAAAATGGATTGTATCAAACTTCTGCCGGATAATATTGCGAACCAGATAGCAGCAGGCGAAGTGGTACAACGACCGGCGTCTGTCGTGAAAGAACTGCTCGAAAACTCGCTCGATGCAGGCGCTACGGATATCAAGCTTATCGTCAGGGAAGGTGGCACGGTCCTTATCCAGGTGATTGATAACGGTGCAGGCATGAGCGTAACGGATGCGCGCATGTGCTGGGAACGGCACGCGACATCAAAAATCAGCATAGCCGACGATCTTTTTAAACTCAGGAGTTTTGGCTTCAGGGGCGAGGCTTTGGCTTCCATCGCCGCGATAGCTCATGTGGAAATGAAAACGCGCCGGGCTTCCGATGATGTAGGAACACTCATCAGGATAGAAGGGAGTAAAGTAATCGAACAAACACCGGTCGCCACCAACCCGGGGACACAGTTTTCAGTTAAGAACCTGTTTTATAACGTGCCTGCCAGGCGTAATTTCCTCAAGAGCATTCCGGTGGAACTCCGCCATATCATTGATGAATTCACCCGTGTAGCCATGCCGCATCACCAGGTTGGGTTCAGCATGTATCACAATGACAAGGAAGTTTTCGACCTGAAACCGGGCTCTTTGTCGAAACGTATTGCCGAACTTATCGGAAAGAAAAACGACATGGATTTTCTCCCTGTCAACGAATCGCACGACCTCGTGAATGTTTCCGGATTCGTGGGCAAGCCTGAGATAGCAAGGAAGACCCGTGGCGAACAATTCATCTTTGCAAACAACAGGTTCATCCGCGATGCGTATCTCAATCATGCCATCATGAATGCCTACGATCAGCTGATAGCCAGGGACCAGTTCCCATTATACGTATTGTTCCTCCAGATCGAGCCGAACCGTATCGACGTCAATATACATCCCACCAAAACAGAGATCAAGTTCGACGATGAAAGGGCCATCTACACCCTGGTAAAATCTGCGGTCAAAAAGGCGCTCGGACAATATTCGTCCATGCCCGAACTGGAATTTGCAGACCCCAATGTGTTCAATCCGGTTGGTTTTATAAATCCTGAACCCAGGTTTACCAGCGTACCGGAAAAAAAGGCCGACAAAGGTTATAACCCATTCCAGGAACAACGACAATGGAAAAGCGTTCAGAATGCCCAATGGCATAAGCTTTTTGAAAATGAATATATCGACAGGAACACCCCTGAAGAACCATTCCCCATCCAGCAGAAACAAATTCATATAGACCACGCCGAAAATGAAACAGTGGAAGCTTTTTCATTGCCGGGCGGATATATCGCGGCAAGCCGTAAAAATCAACTCCTGATCATCGACCAGAGAGCTGCGCACGAACGTATCCTGTTCGAAAAATATTGCCAGAATATCATCTATCGCTCATCATCCATTCAGCAGCTTCTGTTTCCAAGGACCATCGAGCTTTCAAAACAGGATTATGCCATTGCCCACGACATACTCGATGATATCAAGGACCTTGGATTCGATATTGCTGATTTCGGCACCAATTGCCTTATCATTAACGGCGTGCCTGCGGAAACCATCAAGGGGACTGAAAAGGAACTGCTGGAAGGACTGCTGGAGCATTACAAGCACAATGCGCATAACTTTGCCGGTGACAAAAGGAAAGCGTTAGCAGGTGCCCTTGCCCAGAATGAAGCGATATTCAGGACTAAAACCCTGGAACCTGCCGAGATGGAAGAACTGGTCAGACAGCTTTTTAAATGTGAAAGCCCGTCAGTCAGGCCCAATGGCAAACCGGTTTACATAGAATTCAGTACCCAAAAATTAACAGACCTCTTTAGATAATCATTATGAGAACACTTACACCGGTAGTCAAGCAAATCCTTATAGGATGTATTGTACTGTTTGCCGGAACCTACCTGATGGAAGCGCGTAATATCGACCTCAGGCAGTGGCTGTCCGTTTTCTACCCGCGATCACCGCTGTTCAAGCCCTGGCAGCTGGTAACGCATATGTTCATGCACGGCAATCTCGGACATATCGTATTTAACATGTTTGCCCTGGTGTCCATCGGGTCCGTAATCGAGCGATTTATGGGCGGGAAAAAATTCCTGCAACTCTATTTCATTTCCGGTTTCGGGGCCATTCTTGTTCACTTTATTTCACAGGCTGTCGAACTTTATAATATAACCGGCATGTGGTTCCCGAGCCTCAGCGATATGGGAATGACGGTTGTCGATGAAAGGGTGCGGGCGGTAGGACCCATGTCGCAGACACAGTACGATGAGATATTCCAGTTGGTGTTCGGCCCGGTGCTTGGAGCCAGCGGAGCCATTTATGGCGTTGTGGTGGCTTTTGCATACCTGTTCCCGAACTCCGAACTGATGATCATGTTCATTCCTTACCCCATTAAAGCCAAATACCTGGTACCGGCGTTTATTGTACTGGATGTGATACTTGGCATCAGCAGCATACAGGGCGATTCCATCGCGCATTTCGCGCACTTCGGGGGTGCCCTTTTCGGTTTTGCCCTGGTGTTTTACTGGCGTAAATTTGATAAAAGGAATTTTTATTAGGCAGTGATCCCGACGACCGGCATTTCCGGTAACTCCAACACCATTAGCAATCGATCTTCCCCACCCTGTTCTGGTGCCTTCCGCCTTCAAAGGTGGCATTCAGATAAGACGTGACGATCTCCAAAGCCGTTTCTTTATCGATGAAACGCGCAGGCAGGCATAGCACATTGGCATTGTTATGCTGGCGGGCCAATGAGCCAAGCTCGGGCAACCAGCAAAGTGAAGCCCTGACGCCCTTGTGTTTATTGGCTGTAATACATACGCCATTACCGCTTCCGCAAATAAGAATACCTAGGGTATTGTCGCCGGCTGTCACCGATTCCGCAACCGGATGCGCCACATCGGGGTAATCCATGGAATCCGTGCTGTACGTACCGAAATCTTTGACCTGGTAGCCCAAACCTTCGAGGTACCTGATCACGTGACCCTTGAGTTCAAAGCCGGCATGGTCGGCCCCAATACTTATTTTTGGCGAATTATTCATGATATGATTTTTTGCTTTTCAACCCGTTTGATGATGACTATTCCCAATTCGAAAAGAGAATACAAAGGTATGGTTAAAATGATCTGACTTACAATATCCGGAGGAGTTATTATGGCAGCAAGGATCAATATGATCACAAACGCATATTTTCTGTATTTGATCAGGAATGCTGAGCTGATAAGGCCGATCTTGGCGAGAAAATACATCAGTACAGGCAGTTCGAAGATCAGTCCTGTACCCATCACCAGCAATGTCATGAACGAAATGATGTTCTGCATATTGATCTCATTCTTTATCAGGTCGCTCAGCGAATAATGTGCGAAAAAATTGATGGATATGGGGCATAATACATAATACCCGAACAATATGCCTAAACCAAACAGTACGCTGGTATAGAAAACGAATCCACGCGTCTTTTTCCTTTCTTTCATACTCAGCGCCGGCTTGATGAACAGCCATACCTGCCATAGTATGAAAGGCATGGCCAGAATCATCCCCACAAGAAAAGACAGCCTGAATGACAGCATGAACTGACCAGCCATCTGCGTGTTCTGCAACACATAATCAAGGTTGCTGACGCAGAATTCATCGCTGTGATAGAATTTGCGGGAGAAATTGCAAAGCATCCTGTAAGTGAAAAAATCGGTCTGCAGCGGACCAAGCACCACATTATGAAATATTTCACGTACATAGGCAAATGCCAAGATGGTAAAACCGAGAACAAAGAACAAACCCCTGATAAGATGCTTCCGCAACGCATCAATGTGGTCGAAAAATGACATTTCCTTATCTTTTATCTCGTCTATTTCCTGATCTAATGCCACCCTGTTAAGTTAATTAATTTCTGATTACATAACCATTCCGCCATCGATATTGATAGTCTGGCCGGTGATATATGAACTCATATCACTCGCAAGGAACAGGCATGCATTCGCCACGTCCTCTGTGGTTCCTCCCCTCTTCAAAGGTATGCCTTCCACCCATCCCTTGACCACGTCCTGGTCGAGGCTTGCGGTCATTTCTGTCTGGATAAAGCCCGGTGCCAGCGCGTTGCACCTGATATTCCGGCTACCCAGCTCCTTGGCTACCGATTTGGTAAAACCTATCATGCCCGCCTTGCTGGCTGCATAATTGGCCTGGCCGGCATTGCCGTTCACACCCACGACTGACGACATGTTGATAATGCTGCCGGCCCTGTTTTTCAGGAAAGTCTTCAGACAGGCCTTGGTCATGTTAAACGCCGATTTGAGGTTGACATGAATGACATCATCCCATTGTTCTTCGCTCATGCGCATGATAAGCGTATCCTTGGTAATACCTGCATTATTGATCAGTATATCGATATTTCCGAAATCCTTAAGCACCTGGTCGACCAAAGCATGGGCCGCATTAAAATCCGCCGCGTCGCTCTGGTACCCTATGGCTTTAATCCCGTAAGCGGCCAGTTCGGCCTCAAAAGCCCTTGCTTTTTCAACAGAGCTGGCGAAAGTGAAGGCAATGTTGCAGCCGTTCCTGGCGAACAGTTCAGCGACCCCTTTGCCAATGCCACGGCTCGCCCCGGTAATAATTGCTGTTTTTCCTTTTAGCATACGATGTATTATCAGGCTGCGAAAATACTATTTTGATTTAAGATTTAGTCACTTTGTTCGTGAAATCGCTGCTAAGTTAAGAATTAAGATGTGAGAGGCGGGTAAAATAATACGGATGACACTGCCAATGTTTAAAATAAACAAACCTCACCGGCAATCATCCATTCATTCAAGGGCGAATAAAAGCTGTTAACCGGCCTTCTGTCTTCCGGTAGCTTCCTTTTTTTTCTTCGGCTCAGGCGTCTCTGCGGCAGTAACGTTCTCCTTGGCGAATTTTTTCATTTCCTCCTGTTTCAGCACAAGCTTCAGGGAATTGATGTAATCCGTATTGTACTGGATCACCCGGATATCGCCCGGCCTCAGTTTCATTTCACCATCCCATCTGCCCCTGGTGTTGAGGTAATCGATCACCAGGACCTTGCTTTCCAGTGATTTCAACCTGCCCAGGTAACAGGCATTTTCAGATTTGGTTTCGATCTCAACCACTTTGAAATATTCGGTCAGGTACGACATAATGCTTACAATGCCGGTAAGGGGTATTACATCCATATACGTTAATTTCATCCCCTTGAGGAACAGAATGTTCTCGATGAATTTCTCTTCTTTTTCCCTACGGATGGATTTGATATTCTTATTCCTGACAATGATGCATCCGTCAATCACATAATCCACTACATTGTGCTTCATGAGTATCCATTCATCATTGTGCTCGATCACAAACCCGCGTATGGGGTCTTTCCTGTCCGTAAAACGGATCGTGATCAATTTGCCGACCAGATTTTTAATTTTCATGTATATAGGTATTATTTAAGTGTCTCTTTTTTTCATGGCATAATGCCTGATGCCTGCTTCCTCGAATTCAGGTCCATATGTTTCAAAGCCATTCTTTTCATAAAACGGAACAGCGTGAAGCTGGGCATGCATCATCACTTTATCGGCCAGCGGAAGATCATCAAGGACAGTCCTGACCAAAGCTGCGCCGACGCCTTTTCCCCTGTAAGCCTTTTCAACCGCAAAACGCTCAAGCTTTATAATACCTTTATCCTTGAACCTCCACCGCGCAGTACCGCAGGGCACCCCGTCACAATATGCCAGAAAATGGGTGCTTTTTTCATCATCGTCGTCGTATTCCTCGGAGGCATCAACTTCCTGTTCTACCACGAATACATGCTGCCTGATCGCAAAGGCCATATCTTTCTCCGCTCTGTGTTTTATTTTCTTAACCTCGATATTTGCCATGTAAATCCACTCTGAGTGTTGGGGTGATGAACAATCTGCCGGGATACGGGTAAAAGGAAAAATGCCCCATAAATATTATATCATCAATGTATGACCCGCATATGACATCTAAGGATATCCTCCGGTGTTCAAACAGCTTTATGTTAACGTATACAGGCATTCCGACGGATGCATAGCGCTGGATATGAGGATAACCGCGTAATACAAAACAATTCCAGTCTTCATTATCTGAAAAGGCTTCAAGATATTCCATCTTTGAATAACTGAACCCGGTGTACCCTTCAATCATTTTGCTCCCGAACAGGTTCCTTCCAATCAGAACGCTATAATCAACATCTTTCAGCACATATTTTACGCCTTTGAAATGCCTCAGAAAAGTTTCCTGCCGGCTATAACCAATGTGACCCTGGACGCGCACATGCAGATTGTTCTTTAACCGGTAATCACAGCCCAGCAAATATCCGTGCCCTTTTACAGATGCCGGGCTAAGGCTGAGTTCCGGAGTATAATACCCAGCCCCAAAAAGCAGTCCCAGCCTTGAATCTGTAGAACCGGGCTTCATATTAACACCATACGAGCCTGATGTTATCGCACTAAAAATAAAAAGCAATACGGTGATTTTCATGCTTGTTTTCACTACAATTTTACTTACTTTTTTTCACTTTAGCAAGAAAAAAAGCTGTATTTGCCTGAAACTCATATATCCATTTTTTGCAAAACATAACGGTTGACTGTTAAAGGTTCATAAGGCATCACTTCTTTTTGAACCTGCTGAGAAAAAATGGCCAGCTCGCAAGCCATGATCTGTTCCGGAGATAATTCAGATCTTTCTCCATCGCATAAGCCTCCTTTTCAAAACTGATGGCCATATAGGCATCATGATGTCTGAAACCATTGCCAAACATGCCCGCCCAATATTCAAGAAAATACCAGATATAATAAGGCAAGATCAATAATTCCAGCTGTTGCCTGTGATGTATCTTTTCATGATTCATCATGACCGCGTTGTGCCGGGATGCCTTGTCCGCAAAAATGATAAATGGCCATAAAGCCATTGCCGACACCTTGCGGTTCCTGAACGTTAAAATATCCAGCAAGAGCCTGCTAACGACCAGCATCAGCCATTTCCTTCCCCGCCGTTCTTCTCTTCCTCCTCTTTGCGTTTCCGCTCTTCTTCTTCACGTTTTTTGCGGCGCTCTTCCCTTTCCTTTTCTATCATGATACGGAGCTTCTCTTCTTCAGATATCTCCTTCTCAGGTTCGGTATTGCCGTTTTGCCTGTTCAGTTCGGCGTTCTTTTTTGCTATAGTGTCCTGCAGCCCGAGTATCATTTTCCTGAGACTGTCGAGCTCCGATTGCAGCAGTTTGTTCTTCTGCTGTTCATTTGTAAGGTAATTGGTGAGCTTGTCCACCTGTTTGGTAAGTTCCTTTGTTTCCAGGAACAGGCTATTGTTCTCATCATTCAGCGCCTTGTTGTGTTTTTCAAGGGTTTCAATACTTGTTTTCTGATTGCTCACCATATTGGTAAGGTTGATGATGATATCCCCGTCAGTCCCTTTTTCAACGCCCTGTTTAAAGTCCCTCAGCTTGTTCAGTTCATCCTCCATGTTCAGAAGCTTCAGTTTCAGTTCGTCGTTCTCTTCTTCAAGTTCGATAACCGCGGCCTGAAGCCTGTTTTTCTGGTTGTAAACGGCCGTGTCGATACTGTTTCTCCCGCTGCCGCCCTCACACAGTTTCAGTTTGGTCTTGTATTCATCAATCTCCTTATCCTTCCTGTTGATCTGATCCTTAAGTTTAACAATAATCTGGGTGAATGCTTCTTCCTCTGATTTCCTGTCCGTGACATCGATCTGGGCCAGCTCTTTCTTATCCTCTCCAAGCACTTTCAGGTAGTCGAACTTCACTTTGCTGTCCGGGCCCACATACAGACCAAGCTTACCTTTGTTCAATTCGATATCTGTAAAAGATTGCACATATATACCGTTCAGGTACAGGTCGTACACCTTGTCATACGTTTTTATGCTGATGATATTTTCGAGTTTTGTAAGCGCCTGTGAAGCTTTTCTCCAGCCATTTCCGGTCCCTGTTACAGGCACCTGCTTGTCTCTGTACACCCTGACGACCCTGTATTCTTTTTTTCCGTTTATCTCTACAGCAAGACCCTCGCTGGTTTCAGACCTGGCCATCATTAAAATACCCGCGCTTTGCTTTTTGTTGTCATGATCACCGAATATAAGGCTCACCTCCACCTGGCAGGCCGAATACTCTTCAGCGGAGTTTGAAAAAAGGTAGTATCCCGACTTCCCGGAGCGCCTGTACAACTCATAAAAACCATTCTGCCCGATGAAAAGATTATCGGCATTGAACGTAGTGCTCCAGTTCTTATCCACATTATCGAACTGCTCGTTGAGCAATTGTTTTGTAAAATCTTTGTTGACCTCTTGCCCGACAGCAAAAAATCCGCAGCCACACATCCAAATTACAAATAATTTCTTCATCTTTGCGGTTACTTGTTTAAAAAAGCAAAATTAATATAATTTACCTAAATGAAGTCTTGTTTTCATTATTTATTGTTTTTACTGTCAAGCATTGTTCTTAATTCCTGTTCCAACGATCTCGAAGCGCTTGCCGAATATGAGGAGACCGCGTCTGTTTATGCCCTGCTCGACCCCAGGCAGGCTTACCAGTTTGTCAAGATCAACAAAGTGTTCATCAACCCGGGATCAAAAGCCACTGATATAGCCAGAATATCCGATTCCATCTTTTTCGACACGCTTGCCCCGCAGCTTGTGGAACTCGACAATGGCAGCGTCAGGCAGGTTATACCGCTCACCCGCGCCAACATATTGCTTAAAGACAGCGGCACCTTCGCCAACTCGCCGAATTACCTGTATGTCACCAATAAACCTGTTTCCAGCTTATACCAGTACAGGCTGGAAGTAAAACTTCCCAAAACCAACAAACTTGTCACTGCTACAACGAATATGGTGACCATGCCCATAGCTTCACTTTCGCAACCGATCCTGGTGTTCCAGATACCAAGGATCATTAATATTCCTACTACGCCTAACGGCAACATCGCGATATCTTTTAGCTCAGGCATGAACGGGAAAATATATGACGCTTTTTTCAATTTCAATTACCAGGAAATAAGCAAGGCGGACACTTCGCAGAAGACCGTAAAAACCATTCGCTGGAAGATACTCAGAAGCTACAGGACCATCAAGGACAAAGGCAATGAGAATGTCATACAGAGAATTCCCAGCTCCCTGTTTTACAACATGCTTCTGAATGAGATCCCTCTCAATCCCGGAGTAACCAGGCATTTTCTTCCGTGCTCTATTGAGCTGATTGGGGGCAACCAGGAACTTGACAATTATATCCAGGCATCGGTGCCTTCCATCGGTATTGTTCAAAAACAGACGGAGTATACCAATATCAAGGGCGGAATTGGTCTTTTCGCCTCCAGGAATACATTGTTTATAGATGAGGTACACCTGATCTCGACCAATAAGAGCTATATCATTAATGATCCGCTTTTAAAACCCCTTGGGTTTCAGTGACGTTTGTCCAAAAACCTGTCGTTCAATCTTGAAATTAACCCCTTGTCCCTATATTTGTATAAGTATTTGAGATTGCAAGTGCTGTTATGAACTCCCGGGTGCGCTGTATGTTCTTCCTTATCCCTGCCCTGCTGGCCAACTCATGCGCCAACGAGGTGGAAGTGCTGGGTGATTATGAGGAAAATGCAGCCGTTTTCGCTTTGCTCGACCCTTCGCAACCCAGGCAATTTGTAAAAATCAACAAGGTGTTTACAAACCCCCACGCCAGGGCGTCGGATGTGGCAAAAATTGCGGATTCACTTTATTTCGATACGCTTGCACCTTTCCTCACCGAAGTTCAGAATGGCGCCGTTCTGCGAAAAATTCCCCTTTACAGGGCAAATGTCCTCCTCAAGGACGAAGGCACCTTTGCCACTGCGCCCAACTACCTCTATGTGACCAATGAAAGCATTTCAAGCCTGTTTGAATACAGGCTTGAATTCATGCTTCCTGCAACCCGCCGGCTGATCACTGCAAAAACGAATATTGTGCGCATGAGCCCCGGCGACCTTTTCCTGCCTGTAAACCCCGCCAGTGTTCCCAGGGAGATCAATATTCCTCCCTTTATAGAATCCGGGATACAGGTAAAATTCGCCACAGGGAAAAACGGTAAAATCTATGATGCCTTCTTCATATTCAATTACCTTGAAGTGAATAACAATGACACAAATATCAAAACCGTAAAGACTATCAGGTGGAAAATATTAAAGGGTTTCAGAACCGTATTCGACAGGGGGAATGAAATTGTCAGCCAGCGCATGCCAGGAAGGCATTTTTATGATATGCTGCTCCAGAAAATTGCCGTTGACAGCACTGTCACCCGCAGATTCCTGCCCTGCTCGCTCGAATTTACAGGAGGCAATGCGGAACTTGATAATTATATCCAATCCACAATCGTATCCATAGGCATCGTGCAGAAACAGCAGGATTACACCAATATAGAAGGCGGGGGAATTGGTATTTTTGCCGCGCGGACCACAGCCGTCATCGATAATATCCTGGTCGGCGAACTCACCAGGAAAACCCTCTATTCATATCCGGAATACTCCGTATTGGGTTTTAAATAACCCGACTTTTTGGCACCTTTTGTCAGATTCTTTTACCTTTTTTCACAAATTAGGACAATATTGTCATATTCAGTGGAATGGCACCCCGTTTGAAACTAAACAATTTAAAGAAACTGTAAATAAATATTATGAGTAAAATAATAGGAATAGATTTAGGAACCACCAACAGTTGTGTAGCTGTTATGGAGGGCAATGAGCCTGTGGTGATTGCCAACAGCGAAGGCAAGCGCACAACCCCGTCGGTAGTTGCATTTATGAAGGACGGCGAAAGAAAGATCGGCGATCCTGCCAAGCGCCAGGCGATTACCAACCCGAAACACACTATTTTCTCCATCAAGAGGTTTATGGGTAATAATTATGACCAGGTGACTATGGAAGCCGGCAGGGTTCCTTATGAGGTGGCGAAAGGTGATAACAATACGCCGAGGGTAAAAATAGATGACAGGCTATATACCCCTCAGGAAATCAGTGCGATGATCTTGCAGAAAATGAAAAAGACTGCCGAGGATTATCTCGGGCAGGAAGTAAAGGAAGCAGTCATCACCGTTCCTGCATATTTTAACGACGCGCAACGCCAGGCAACCAAGGAAGCCGGCGAAATTGCCGGTCTGAATGTCAGGAGGATTATAAACGAACCTACTGCAGCAGCCCTGGCATACGGACTGGATAAAAAACATTCCGATATGAAGATCGTGGTGTTCGACTGCGGAGGAGGTACCCATGACGTGTCAGTACTTGAACTCGGTGATGGCGTGTTTGAAGTAAAAGCCACCGACGGTGATACCCACCTGGGGGGTGACGACTTCGACCAGAAGATCATTGACTGGCTTGTTCAGGAATTCAAGGATGAAAACGGCGGTCTTGATATCAGCAAGGATCCGATGGCTCTTCAAAGGTTAAAGGAGGGTGCTGAAAAAGCTAAAATCGAATTGTCAAGCACCACTTCCACCGAGATCAACCTCCCGTACATCATGCCGGTTGACGGGATACCGAAACACCTTGTGAGGACCCTCACCAGGGCTAAATTCGAACAGCTTGTGGACGATCTCGTACAAAGGACCATAGAACCCTGCAGATCTGCGCTTAAAAACGCAGGTCTAAACACCAGCGATATCAATGAGATCATTCTCGTAGGAGGAAGCACAAGGATTCCTGCCATTCAGACAGCAGTTGAGAAATTCTTCGGCAAAGCCCCATCAAAAGGCGTGAATCCTGATGAAGTGGTTGCCATCGGTGCAGCCATCCAGGGTGGTGTGCTGACCGGCGAAGTAAAAGACGTCCTGCTTCTCGATGTCACCCCGCTCAGCCTGGGTATTGAAACCTATGGCGGTGTAATGACCAAGCTGATTGAAGCCAATACCACCATCCCTACAAAAAAGAGCGAGACTTTCAGCACCGCCGCAGATAACCAGCCTAGCGTTGAACTGCATGTGCTCCAGGGTGAAAGGCCGATGGCCAAGGATAACCGGACCATCGGAAGGTTTAACCTTGACGGCATACCACCTGCACCAAGGGGAGTGCCTCAGATTGAAGTAACCTTTGATATCGACGCGAACGGCATATTGCATGTTAGCGCCAAGGATAAAGGCACTGGCAAGGAGCAGAAGATCCGTATCGAAAGTTCAAGCGGACTGAGCAAGGAAGAAATTGAAAAAATGAAGAAAGAGGCAGAGGCCAATGCCGAATCTGACAGGAAAGCCAAAGAAGAAGTTGAAAAGCTGAATGCAGCTGATGCATTGGTGTTCACTTCAGAAAAGAACCTGAAAGATTATGGCGACAAACTCCCTGCAGATAAAAAGCAGGCTATAGAGGATGCGTTGGCAAAACTGAAAACCGCACACCAGAACAAGGATGTTGCAGCATGTGATGCATCCTCAGCCGAATTGAACAAGGCATGGGAAGCGGCCAGCCAGGACATATACAATGCCCAGCAACAGCAGTCCCAGGGACAGGCCGGTAATGCCGAGGGCGGAAATACCGGAGGAAACACAGGGCAACCTGGTCCTGATGTCGAAGACGTTTCTTTCGAAGAAGTTAAATAATCCCTATTGTTTATCATAAAAAAGACCCGGGCAATCGTCCGGGTTTTTTATTTTTAGTATTGGAAATCCGGTCTGTTTTTCTAGATTTGCATTGATGAAAAAACTAATATTTCTTACTTCTCTTGTTGTTCTCTTTGCAACAGCTTCAATGTCCCAGGTGACAAAAAACCAACTCAAAGGCGTATGGAACATTGCAGCATTCGGTAAAGAGAGCGATGACAGTGTTGTCACTTTCGGACAAGATACTGTCATTGGTAGCCTCGTTAAGGATAAAATATTCACAGACCTTAGTGTGCTTGCAGCCAATGCCACCAGCGACCAGGATAAAATGGCGTTTGCCTTTATTGGCATGCTGAAAGGCATGTTTATCCAATTCGATGAAAACAATGCATTCGGAGAAGGTATGCTGGAAGAAGACAACGGCACACCGAAGGTTAAAGCCGGTACATATACCCTGGATGGAGCAAATCTTACAACCAACACCAAAAAAGAGCAAGCTTTCAACATCGCTATGAAGGGCGAATACCTTATACTGACAGCTTCCAATTCAGGTACCGTTATGTACATGAAAAAGATTAAAGACAGTCCTTTTTAAAGACATGCAGCCATGCCGCGGGTTTTACTGATACCATTTATCTTCTGCTTCCTCCAAACTGAAGCCCAGGTATCGAAAGCCCAGTTGCATGGGGTATGGTCCGTCACCTCCATGGGCATGTTGGACAGCGATACGGTGATCATTCTCGACAGGGATTCAGGAATTGCAAATACGTTTCCTTCTTACAGGTTTGTCCATATTGCAGAAAAGATCTACACAGCGAAAACCGCTCCTGAATCGATGGCTTACAACGTGTTGGGAATGTTCAGCAATATGTTTTTCCAGTTCGACAGCCTGGGAAATTACGGTGAAGGCATGAAACCTCGGACGCCCGAAGAAAAACCGGATGTCAAACGCGGAACATTCACACTGAAAGAAGGAAAACTGATCACAGGAAAAGATGTATCGTTCGTGTTCTTTCAACATCCTTACCTTGTCATAACCACCGCGACAGGCAGCATGATGTACCTTAAGAAAACCGGGAATGTATTGTATTAGAAGGCTGTGATTAAAACCCGTAAAGCTCCCTCATCCTTTTAAAGATATCCGTGTTCTCCATTGTTCCCTGGAAACGTTCGGCTCCCGGACCGAATGCATACACAGGCACCATGATGCCCGAATGGTGTGTTGAGGCGAATGAGCCTTCAACCTGCCGCTTGGCTATTGATCCACTGTTCAGTGAAAGCCCGCCGGTTTCATGATCAGCAGTGATGATGACCAGCGTATTGCCATCGGCTTTAGCGAAATCAATGGCCTCTTTTACAGCTTTGTCAAAATCTATGAGTTCAGTTACAATATAGTTCAGGTCATTGTCGTGCCCTCCCCAGTCGATCTGGCTTCCCTCCACCATCAGGAAAAAACCCTTTTTATTACCTGCCAGATATGACATACCCGCTTTGGTCGCATTCCGGAGCCAGGGGCCTCTTTCGGCCACTTTCGGAGGGTGTATGCTGTCGTTGAAGAACCAGAAATGCTTCGCCGAAACTTTAAAATCATGCGGACCCTGACCCATGGACACCTGATATTCTTTCTGAAGCTTCGCCATATCAAAATACGGCTTGCCTGTTCCGGCAATAAAATCTATGCCTTTGCCATACAGGTCTGAAGCGATCTGTGTATGCATTTCCCTGTCTTTCTGATGACCGAAAAATGAAGCCGGGGTTGCGTGCGTAACACTGCAGGTCGATATCAGGCCTGTTGAAAGCCCATTTTTCTCCGCCAGCTCAAGAATGGTGGTTCTCGGCAGAGAATCCATGCCCACGCCGATCGCGCCGTTATACGTCTTCTCACCGGTGCTGTAAGCAGTGGCTCCAGCAGCACTGTCGGTAATATAATCATCGGCCGATGAGGTCTTTACCAGACCAATAGCCTGTATCAGGTCAAGCGCCAGTCCGCCGCTGATAACTGAGGCGGCGGAAATCTGTGCAAGTCCCATCCCGTCACCGATCAGCAAAATGATATTTAAAGGTTTTTTAACCTTTTCACCAATGGTTTTGGCACCCTGGTTGCAGTTGGTAAATAAAACAGCTATGGCTGCCAGGAAAGAAATATACCTGCTTTTTATACTCATGCCCGCAAAGGTGAAAATTTTCGCCGAAATTTTATAAACACAAAATGATCAATTCACAGCTTGATTTGACCGGATGATTTCCGGGCTCCTGAAAATGCTTTTTTAAAGCAAAAGATACTGTCGCAAAAGAAGTCAACCAGGTTTACCATTAATAGCAGTGTAACCGCCCTTTTCATACTGTCGATTTCAGCCAGTTGTCCAGTATCTGCAAGCCGTATGTTGTAAGGATCGCTTCAGGGTGATACTGTATTCCTGTCACCGGCAGATACCGGTGCTGGTAACTCATACATTCTTCTTCACTGGTCTTTGCAGTGATATTCAAAATCCCGGCATCAATATCTTCCAGGAGCAGGCTATGATACCTGCATACTTCAATCTGCCCGGGCAATCCCTTATAAATGCCTTCGCCATTGTGACTGATGACAGATGTCTTGCCATGCATCGGCTTATGAGCGAGACGGAGACTGGCTCCGAAAAACTGGCCCAGGGCCTGGTGTCCAAGGCAAATGCCCAGTATGGGGCACCTGTCGTATACAGCAGGTATGATGTTCATAAGGTTTCCCGATTCGTCCGGCGTATTGGGGCCCGGTGATATTACCAGCTTGTCGAATGTATGATTGTATATCGACTTTTCATCGACCTCATCATTCCTGACTACCGTTACATCTTCACCGAGCTGAAGAAAATAATCCACCAGGTTGTAAGTGAACGAATCGTAATTGTCTATCAGCAATAACACGCTGCAATAACGGTTAAATTTTCTTGAATAACATCAACGCTCAGTAAGCCCTGGCATTATTATTCTCCATGTAATAGATGAACGCCCTGTTGGTGATCTTTACGCCGCCCGGTGTAGGGAAATTTCCTGTAAAATACCAGTCACCCGAATGACCGGGACAAGCCATATGCAGGTTTTCCACGGTCTGGAAAATGATCTCAACTTCAGGCTCGAAATTATCCGGCGTCACGATCTCCGCAATCTTTTTCGATATCTGTTCCTGAGAGAACAATTTATAAAGGGCAATAACATGGTTTTCCATGTCCTCCACCGGTTTCTGCATTTCCGCCTTGCACAGCTGGTAGGTTTCAGCCAGCTTGTATTCCATATTGTTTTCCTTCAGCAGTGCCAGCAAAGCCCTGAAAGCCACAAAATCCTTTAACCTGCTCATGTCTATGCCGTAACAATCGGGGAATAATATCTGGGGAGCGCTGGAAACCACAATGATCTTTTTAGGCTGAAGACGGCCAAGTATCTTTAGAATACTGGTTTTCAGTGTCGTGCCCCGGACGATCGAATCGTCAATAATTACCAGCGTGTCCTTTTTAGGCTCTATAACACCGTAGGTGACATCGTAGGCATGCCCCACAATATCTTCTCGATCGTTATCATTGGTGATAAAAGTGCGCATTTTAGCGTCCTTTATAAGTATCTTTTCACGGCGAATCCTGTAAGTTAGTATCTCCTGGATGCGCTCAGGTGTCAGTGTGCTTTTTTCTGCCATCAACACTTCTGAACGCCTTATCTTAAGCCAGTCGTTTATGCCGTCTACCATGCCATAGAAAGCTGTTGCAGCAGTATTTGGGATATAGGCGAACACTGCATTTTCAATGTCATAGTTCAGTGATTCTATCACTTTCGGTGCCAGAAGTTTCCCGAGATTTTTCCTTTCGGTATAAATATCGGCGTCATTTCCACGTGAAAAGTATATTCTCTCAAATGAGCATGATCGTTTTTCCCTCTGCTCCAGTATCCTTGTCTCCTTGTATTTTCCATCCTTGTTGATGATGAGGGCGCAGCCTGGGGTAATCTCCCTGATATTCTGGAAGGGAATATTAAATGTAGTGCAGATGGCCGAACGTTCGCTTGCCACAACCAGGATTTCGTCGTTCGCGTACCAGAACGATGGCCTTATGCCACTCGGATCGCGTATGATGAAAGAAGCCCCGTGGCCTATCATTCCCACCATGTTGAACCCGCCGTCGGCCCGCTTGAATGCATTTTTCAATATGTTCTCAACGGACAGCGATTCTTTTATTTTTTCCGATATTTCAAAATTTGAAAAACCCTGTTGCTTGTATATCTTGAACAGCCTCTCGTTCTCTTCGTCAAGGAAGTGACCGATCTTCTCGAGCATAGTCACATTATCGCTTATTTCCTTTGGCTGCTGGCCAAGTTCAATCAGTTGGGCGAACAATTCATCGACATTGGTAAGGTTGTAATTTCCTGCCAGTACAAGGTTGCGGCACATCCAGTTGTTCTGGCGCAGGAAAGGGTGGATGTTTTCCATTCCGTTCCCTCCGTGAGTGCCATATCGCAGGTGCCCGAGCAACAATTCTCCGGCATAGGGAAAATGCTCCTTCAGGTAGAGCGAGTTCTTGAAATTCTCAGGATCCAGTTCCTGCAATGATTTATTGACATCCTCAAATATATCGGCTATGGCATTCCTCGAATTGGATCGTTTCCTGGCAAGATAGCGATGCCCGAACTGAGGATCGAGTTTAATGACCCCGATGCCTGCCCCATCCTGCCCCCTGTTGATCTGCTTGGCCATAAGAAGCTGAAGTTTTTTAAGGCCATACAAGGGAGATCCGTATTTTTCGGTATAATATTCAAGGGGTTTTAAAAGCCTTATGAATGCGACACCGCACTCGTGCTTTATAGCATCACTCATTGTTGTATTGGGACAGCAAAGTTACGGAAAATATTGCGAATTACCCTACGGGAAAACTGCCTTGGAAAGATTTACTTTCAATACTTGGAGCTGACAATCAACGTATTGTGTAAAACCGGTAATCGCTTTATAAATTCTATTGATATAGCCGACCCCGGAAACAAGAATAAAATGACTTGTTCAGCGGCTGATATTCAACTTATGCAGCAATTCCGTCGACATCTCGGTGTCATACATGCCGTAGCCGGTTACCAATACCCCCTTTATGCCGGTTGCCGACTCAATCCCATAAACGGTAGCCTCGTCCGCAGGATCGGTATTGCCCTCATAGCGGTAAATCTCCGTCACTTCAAAATCCTCGGGATGAAACTTTCCCGAATGGCAAACAATGCAATTCTCTTCCAGGTTAAAATCGATCGTATATCCTTTTTGTCGCAGATCTGTCAGAGCCTCGGAAACAGTGGAATAATAAACGTGTTGCATAAGTGTGCTATTTGACGACAATATGAATCTGCTTACTCATTGCCGGACCATAAGACATGTGCAATCCGTTGGCAAACTGCAATGTCAGGGTGTGTTTGCCCGGCGTAAGCATAGGATATTTTTCAATACTCAACGTATCGAGCAGCTGCCCCTTTCCGAAATGATGGTAATTCGGGTCTTCCATCGGCACCATGGTGCCTGCTTTCACAGGTTCCCTGTCTACCAGCAAATGATGATGTCCCCTGTTAGGCTCCTTAGGCATCTGCGCAGGTTCCACCTCCATTCCTTCAACCCCGAATTTGACAACATAGGGCAACTTGATTTCCTGGCCGTCAATCAGGTTGGGAAAAAACACCTTCTGACCAGCCAGTATAGCCGTGGTATCTTTTTTTTCAGCTGTTTCATCATGTTTGTGCTGTTCGGTGGGGACATTTGTCGTATCGGCCGGAGCGGAACTGTTATTGCAGGCTGCCATGATAGCGACTGCTGTGATGTATAGTATTCTTTTCATAACAAAGTGGATTACAGGGCAAATATAGAAGCCCCGGGCATAGTATCCAATAGTTTTTTAATTATAGGCATATAGCCCGCCTCTTTTAACAAGCAGGCTGCCGGCCAACATTACTTCATTTCCACCTTCAGCCTCTGTACCAATACCGGCAATGCGTTGGCGGCCGTGTCTTTCAGCAGTTCAAGGTTCTTCACCCTGATGTCTTCGTGCCTGTTCGGGTCAATAAGGAATATTTTGCAATGCGGCGGCGCATAATACATCAGGCCCGCTGCGGGATATACCTCAAGGGAAGTTCCTACGATAATAAGAATATCCGCTTTTGCCACATGCATGGCCGCATCTTCAATCAGCGGCACCGCTTCGCCAAACCAAACGATATGCGGTCTGAGCAATGTGCCTTTGGGGCATTTGTCGCCATAGGCCATGGATGTATACCCCACATGGTAAACATCCTCTTCATACTGGCAACTGCGAAGCTTGGTCAGTTCCCCATGCAAATGAATAATGGATGCTGAACCCGCCCTTTCATGCAGATCGTCTACATTCTGCGTAATGATCACCGTGTCAAAAGCATCTTCGAGTTCTTTCAGGGCTATATGACCGGCATTTGGTGACACCTCGGCCAACTGCAGTCTTCTCTGGTTGTAGAATTCGGTCACCAGCAAGGGGTTCCTCGCCCAGCCTTCAGGGCTTGCCACATCCATGACGTTATGACCTTCCCAAAGCCCTCCGGCATCCCTGAAAGTCCTGATCCCGCTTTCAGCGCTCATCCCTGCTCCTGAAAGAACCACTACCTTTTTCATTTTCTTTTTAACTGGCTGTAATGCCTGACCTTCCTGATAAAATGCTGCCAGACTATGCTGCCCCTGAACACTTCCGGGTTAAAATACGCTATGTTGTTTTTAAGGACCTGCCGTTTTTTCCGCCAGTGCTTATAATGTAAGAGGAAATGTTTATGAGCCGAGGCAATAGCCTTGAAATCACCGAATTTCCCCTGCAACAGGAACCTGTAAGCTGCTATATGGTCGAATAGAAGCCTGGCCAGGATAACCCTTGCGATTTTATTCGAAGGCAGGTTTTTCAGAAGCAATATCAGGCCGTTTCTGAAATTGTAATATGTCTTTCTTGGATTGGATTTCTGAAGGGTGCCTCCCCCGACGTGATATACCACACTTTCAGGGCATGTCCATACCTCATATCCGGCATTCTGGATGCGCCAGCACAGGTCTATTTCTTCCATATGGGCGAAGAAATCATCGTCGAGCCCTCCAACGGCATGATAAACTTCAGCCTTGATAAAAAGGGCAGCACCGCTCGCCCAGAACACCCTGCAATGGTCGTCATACTGACCTTTGTCCTTTTCAAGGCTTTCAAAAATGCGTCCCCTGCAGAACGGAAAACCGTATTTGTCGATAAACCCGCCGCTGGCTCCTGCATATTCAAAACTCTCCCTGTCATGGTAAGCCAGCAGTTTGGGCTGCACGGCAGCAATCAGGGGATTATTATTGACCAGCTTCAACATAGGCTGCAGCCAGTTCCTGCCAACCTCAACATCGCTGTTCAGCAAAACATAATACTCTGCATCCACCTGTGACAAGGCCCGGTTATAACCTCCCGTGAAACCATAATTTTTTTCCAGTTCAATGATCCGGACCTGCGGATAATATTGCCTCATAAAGCCCACCGAATCATCCGTCGAGGCATTGTCAGCAACCACAACCTCTACGCCATCGCCGGCATTTGAACAAACAGAGGGCAGGAATTTTTCCAGGTATTGCCTGGTGTTATAATTGAGAATGACAACAGCTATCCTGGCGCTCATGAATGATTGTCGGGCGTTAAGGTGTCGGTCGGTTCGAAAGGCACGAATACGAACTGTGCCCCATGTTCAGTTACCAGGAATATGCAGCAGTATTTTTCAGGATCCTTGTAAGCGGCTTTGAATTTTGCCACATGCTTCGGCAACACTACTTTTCTTTCCACGAGCTCTTCGAGGGTACTGCCCTGGAAAGTAAAGTTGCTGCCGATCTCTTCCCTGTCAATAATCACCTCGCCAAGCTTCACTTCGGCCTGGTGAGCCACAAATACAGGAAATTGACTGTAACCTCCCCTGATCACGTCCTCGCTCACCTCCTTAATTGAATCTTTAAAAAGATTCAGGTCGAGCCTGAGACTTCCAAGGTAAGCCTTCAGCAGTTCTTCGGTCATCATACAATGGCGCAAATTTAAGATATTCGTTCATATCATAAAACCTGTTCTTTTTAAGAACAGGTGAACATTTCAGCTTTTTAACCTGCCTGTCCTAGCGCATGGGCAGGAATACCTTGAAAACCGATCCTTTTCCCGGTTCACTTTCAGCCTCTATTCTCCCGCCCATTGCCTCCGCCTGGTTTTTGCATACGAATAAGCCCAGACCTTTTGTGTGGTTCCCGTTATGAAAAGTCTTATACATGCCGAATATCTTGTCACCCACCTTGTTCATATCCATCCCTGTGCCGTTGTCCTCAACACAGAGGCATACCATGTCATCCGGCAAACGTTCGGCATACAGCCGTATGTCAGGATCGCGTGAAACACATCTGAATTGAATGGCGTTCGTGATCAGCTGCAACACAATGCTTTCAAGATACCCCGGGATAACATTCAGTATGATATCGGAGGGAACCTGGTTTATTACCAGGCTGTTTTCCTTTATGATCTGAGAGTACAACGCCGTTATGATCTTTTCTATTTCCTGATGAAGCCTTACGGGTACTCTTTGTTTCTGTTCGTTTTGCATGGTTACAATATCATTCAGATCGGATATGGTTTGTTCCAGTTTGACAATGCTCTTCTTAAGCATGGTATTCAGCTCGGCCTTTTCCTGTTTATCCCCTGCTTCTTCCATACAGTCTACCAACGCATTGATATTGGCACTTTGCGAACGTATATTGTGAGAGACGATATAGGCAAAATTCCTCAGCCGGGCATGCTGGCTTGTAGTTACCTCCACAAGTTTTTTCAATTCATTTTCATCTTTTTTTCTTTCCGTCATATCCTGCATAATTCCTATCAGCCTTATGCCCTCGCCTTTTTCATTGAGCACCATGAAGGCCCTGTCAAGGATAAATTTGTAGGATTTATCCGCGCACAGGAAACGGTATTCCATTTCCACCTGCGTGATCCTGTTGCTGAAAACATCCTGTAACTGCCGGGATACCCTGTCTATATCATCAGGATGGATGTGCGACTGCCACCAGTTGATAATATTGTCAACTTCGGTGCAGGTATAGCCGAACATTGTATAAATGCGGTCGTTGTAATACATCCTGTCTTTAAGTATGTCCCACTCCCAGATCGTGTCGCTGGTAGCGTTCGACAGGATGTTGTAACATTCCCTGGCTATTCTTGAATGCTCATTCGCCAGTTTTTTCTGGGTAATATCAATTCCGCTCGCCCTGACACCGATCCTGACGCCATTATGATCATAAACCTGCTTCCAACCGACCGACACCCAGGGTACCGTGCCGTTTTTGTGATTGCACCTGAATTCAAGATTCTCGCCCTCTGTACACTTTGTCAGGGCCTCGTGCAGGATTTGACTGACTCTGGGTAAATCATCCTTATACACAACAATTTTAAGTATATCAGGTGTATTCAATATCTCATCATCCGTATAACCTATGATCTTATGCATGCCAGGCACTGTCCATATCGGCCTGCCCTCCATATTGAAAATGGTATCCCATATATCTATAATAGGCTTCATTGGATTCACAGGCAGAATATGCTCTATGCCATGAGAAGGGTTTGCTTTGCCTTTATTGTGCATCCCAGGTACACGGCTCCGGGGTTTTACAAGCTCCACTTCAGACTGTTTATTAAAATTAACCTCTAACTTCATGATCCGTACTTTTAATGTCACTGTTAAACCGGATTGGTAAACTGCGTCTTTTCCTTCCGCTTTATACGTAAATATACCGAACCCGAACAGGTTGGTATAAATAAGAGAATGATTGTCGAAGGCATAAGCCAATTTTCCATTTCTGATTATTTTTTTACAAAGTTATTTACGGCTTTGAACTTAGCCTCTCGGCTATTTAGCGTATTTTTACTGATGAAAAAGCGTATTTATTCTCCATTAACTGACCATGGAGGCACAATGTCTTCATGACCCACGTTTCATGAAGGAATTATCAGTTGAAAAAGTTAAAAATATATGCGTTTTTTTTTATTGTAGTGGTTAAGGGCTTACGTAAAGTCTCCGGGTAATCAAAGGTTGGCAAAAAGGGCCAATCAACCTAAATAAATACAAACTAATCCAACCATAGGTGACACTAACTGCTTTCCCCTGATTATCCCAGAACTTTACACCTCACTGCTTATGCAAGTACATGAACACTCATATAGCCAAAAAACCATTGACTATTTAACAACAAAACAACATGAACCAATCAAAAGCTCCGTCAGGAATACGATGACATGCAAACCCACTATTTTAAAGAACTTTATTCATGCCCCGCAGGCAAAATAAGAATTTATTTATCTTATGCTTTTCCGATCACCTGTTTCAGTAATCATCGAACACATTAGCGATAATAGAAACTCTAACTCCCTGAACCAACTTTTTAAACAATTTTTCTTTAAAATTTTAATCATTTGAATGACAAATAATTACTGATTAAAAATATATCAAAATCGTAGAAATACCTAGGTGTTTAATGTTACAAAGAAAAAATTGTCATCCGCTAAAAATGGTAGGAGAGATTCTTGAAAAGTCGAAATCCATGACAAAAACCAAAAAAAATTTCGCCGCATACATCATTTTTCAGGTACATGCTTTTGACGTTTTTTGTCAGTAAAACGTCATTTATTTTATCCCCGGCTTGCGTTACTTTCCGGGTAAATCATGCCCGAAAGCCCGCAATTAGTGGGGATAATGGTTCATCCGGACAATATCCTGGAGGTATCCAGCTGGAAAAACCAAGGCAATAAAACCTTCGGGCGGCTCGTTTAACAGGTAAATCGCCCTGCGATCCGTTCATTGAAAATAATTTTCAACTGTATCATATTTACTTTAAATCAATAATGTGTATTAACCCAAAAAAGGAAAAATTATGGACAACCGGGAACAATTCGTTGTACAATCCATGGATGAGATTGTATTCGACAAGAGAAACAAAAGTTACGGCGCTTATGCATTACGCCGTTCGTATCACAAACACCTGCTTAAGGCCATTGTCATATGCTTCGGCATGTTTTCATTCGGCCTCTACACGCCAAAAATGGCAAATGCCCTGGGATTACTGAGCAAAGAGGACAGCGGTATGGAAAAAACCGTTATCATCGACCTGAAGACAATAGAAGATTTACCTGAAAAATTCGAGAAGGAAATTGAAAAGGTGGAGCGAAAGATCGAAGACAATCAGCAAAAATTCAAGGAACTGATTGCTGCAGATAAAGATGACAGGATGGATCCGAACATCCAAAATGACAAGCTTGACAATATTGGCGCGACAACCGTTGTAAACAAGGATACCACGCATGCAGTCGTTATATATAAGGAACCCGAAGAAGCGATTAAAATTGTGGAGACCAAACCCTTTGTGGAGGTTGACCAGAAAGCCCAGTTCATCGGAGGCATTGATGCGTTTCAGAAATTTCTTGAAACTACGCTCATATATCCTAAAATGCCCCTCGAGGACGGAATTGAAGGTACTGCTTTCGTTACTTTTGTAGTGTCTCTGGATGGAAAAGTTACCGATGTGAAAATCTCGGGCACTTCAGGCAACACCGCTCTTGACGAAGAGGCCAGGCGCGTGATAAAAAGAGCTTCCGGTATGTTCAGGCCGGGAAAAGTAAAAGGCGAGGAAGTAATTTCATATTGTTCAATTCCCATCGAATTTGTAGTCGAAACGGATGATTGATCCGGCTCCGGAGCCCGCCCGGTTTACTCAACCTCCTCTTCCACACTCCCGGGCAGGGCTTCTGTCACATGTTTCTCCTTCTTCAGGTAATACTTGACAAAATTACACCAGTGGCAGTTCTCCCTGCCACAACCTTTTTCAAATTCATGGTTCTTTATCTTCGTGTACACATCCCGGATCTGTCCTGTTACGATGGCAGCCTCAGCAGGTGTTATGACGAACACTTCATTATAAAACTGGTTGTGTTTATCGGGCTCGATAAAATTCATTTCACCGCGGGTCATTGTCCATTTATTGCTGTGATCGTGCTCGATCAGCAAATGGTAAAATATCATCTGGCGCCAGTAATCCCCTCCATAAATATCCTCATGAGTATCTTTTGACGGATCGGGTGGCGATGGAAGCTCTTTCGGAGGTTTGCACCTGAGCCTGGCCTTTTCGAAGGACCCGGTCTTAAAATCTATCACATAAGCGTTATTGCCTTCGAAAACGATACGGTCGAGCTTCCCTTTCACAGGCACGCCGGCAATTTCAATATTCGCCATGTTTCTTTCGGCCAGGAACACCTTTTCCGACTTCCACTGATCCGCATACCGCTCATAGTACTTGGGTAATATGATCTTTCCGCTAGCCATATACCGCTTATATCCCTTTTCTGTAAAACTGTCACGGTTCCGGTAGATCGACCTTTCAAAACCCTTGACAAATTCGTCTGCCGAAGGCAATACACCGGTATTCTTCAAGGTTTTGAATATTTCCTCCAGCGCATCGTGAATGGCCGTACCAAAACTGGCGCTCTCGCTTTTGGCACTGGGAACCCGCAGGACATGATTGAAGTAAAACGTCAGAGGGCATTGAAGATATGTGTTCAGATGCGTCGCCGACATGGTGTAGTTGGAAAGAATCACATCCAGGTAGGCATGATCGATCAGCTCAAATTGAGGAGTTTCCTCATACCTGTAATACTGCGATTCAAACTCTAACACTGCCGCGTCATCCAGTATGGGATGCTGCACTTTCAGCCCTGCATGCTCCTCAAGCTCGGCAATGAACTGAAGTTTATTGACCTCCTTATCGTTTAGCTCCTTTCTGTAAAAGCTCATGTATAATCCTTTTCTGGCGCGGGTCATGCCGACATACATCAGCCTCCTTATTTCCTCTATCTCCGATTCGCTTCCTTTTAATTCCGCATAGATTTTTGTCAGGTTAAAATCGTTGCTATTACCTCTTTTCCTTATCCACTCGCTGTCCAGGGTGCGGATAATGAATACATGGTCGAATTCCAGCCCCTTACTGCCATGCAGGGTCATGAGGTTCACACTGTCAGGCACATGCAGTACCTGCAGCGCTTCAACAGGAATGTCGAAATCGCGGTACACCTGTACCGTGTCCAGAAGATCCCTGAGTTTCATGTCAGGCTGCCGCGA
>CALMKH010000139.1 GCA_937867025.1 uncultured Bacteroidota bacterium
GGGGAGAGAGTCGATAGGGGATAGTAGTTCTCTCTTGTGGAAGATAAAGTCCCCTCCCAGGGAGGGGGATAGGGGGTGGGTATGGGAGGGCGCTCATGGGGGAGGCTCCGATGCGAGACATCAACCGAGCCAGATCAGCAGGATGAGGTTGACTATGCTTGACACCAGGATGATAAGCAGGTAAAGCGGAATGATGAAGATGCCTTTGAGGATTGTTGTGAACCAGCGGGTTTTGTAAAAGTGGTGAAATGCAGTGAAAAAATATATCACAGGTATAACGGCAAAAAATATCCAGTCGAGGATACCCTGGTCCCACGAGGCAAAGCTGATAAGGTAGCCGATCATGAAGCTTACAAAAAGAAAGGAATGCAGATGCAGGCTCATGACTGCGTGGTCGACGTAAACATACTCTTTCCGCCGGAAGAAGAGCTTGAGCAGCAAGGCCAGCACGGGCATGAGCACAAAGAACAGTTTGGGAATGCTGTGGAACAGTGTGGCCAGGATGGATTCAACGATATCACCTCCTGTATGCAGGTTTTTTTTCTGACCGTAATTAATGAATTTCTTTACTGTCAGAACCAGAAAACGCCTGGCCGACAATCCAGGCAAGGCGCTTAATGCGGAGTCGATCTTCCGCCGGTTGTTTTTAAACTTTTCCCGTGCGGCGCGCATGGCGGCAAGCTGTTTGCTGAAGGCAGTGTCGCTCAGGGTCCCGGTTTCTACCCGGCCGGTGGTAAAGGTGGCGTTTATCCTGTCGCCGTCCTTAACGACCTTCAGGTGGACGATCTTATAAAAGACGATGAAAAAGACAGCGCTGATAAAAATGTAGAGCTGTACGGGTTTCAGGTAGGAGGCCCGCTTGCCCTGCAGGTACATGGTGCTCAGCTTGCCCGGATAAAACATCAAAAGTTTGAGCGTAGTCCAGAACTTGCCGTCATAATGGAAATAATCCGACACGAAATGCACCAGCATATGCCAGAAATTTTCATGCGGGATATGGGTTTTCTGCCCGCAGTTCGAGCAGAATTTTCCGGATGTGGCTGAGCCGCAATTCAGGCAGGTATTGTCATGAGTTGTATTTTGCATGCAGTGCGGGAACAAATATAGATTTTGCCCTGCTATTTGCAAACAGAACAGTAAAGCTGAAGAGGAGAAGAAGCGCCGCCGGCAGCAGCGGCAGCGCCGGCGCGGTTGACGGCACCCTGCTGCGGCATTGGCCGGGCGAACGGCAGCAAGCCCCGGCCAAGCCTTTGCAGACAGGCCGGAAGACGTGCGGGACTAAAGCGAATGACGGCTCCGGGCGCCCAATAAAATTTTTGAACGTTACGAAATTGCCATTATCTTTGCGCCCTGTGAAAACAATGCCCGAGATCAAGCCTATACAAATGGTCGACCTGGCCGGTCAGTACAGGCGCCTTAAACCGGAAATCGATGCAGGATTGGAACAGGTGATGCTGCAGGCCTCATTCATTAACGGTCCTGCGGTGAAGACCTTTGCCACGGAACTGGAGGCCTACCTGGGCGTAAAACACGTGATACCGTGCGCCAACGGAACGGATGCCATACAGATAGCGCTTATGGCGCTTAACCTTCCGGAGGGCTCGGAGATCATTACCCCCGGATTTTCGTACATTGCACTCGCCGAGGCTTGCGCCCTGCTGAAGTTCAGGCCTGTTTTCGCCGATGTGGATCCCGACACCTTCAACCTTGATCCGCTGCAGATCGAAAAACACATAACGCCCAGGACAAAGGTCATAGCTCCCGTACATCTTTTCGGGCAAAGCGCGGATATGGAAACCATACTTGCCATTGCCGAGAAACACAACCTGTACGT
>CALMKH010000140.1 GCA_937867025.1 uncultured Bacteroidota bacterium
GAACCTGGCACGGCCAAAGAAATTGCCGGATGGATCAACGGTCCCATGCTGACCGGGGAGTTCGGGCAACAGCCGCTCGAATGGATAAAGGATTTTGCCAGCGCCCTTAACCTGCAGGCCATAGAGGTGCCCGCCACCTATACCGACCACGGCATATACGATCTCGGACTCAGGGTGATCGTGCGCGTGGAAAGCGAAATGCAGTCAGACATCATGGAAAAGGCCGACCTGCTCCTGGCTGCCGACAGGAAGATCTATTCCTTTCTCAAGAATTTTTATCTTCAGCCCATCATACTTGCTTACAAAGAGAATCACCTTGTTGCTGAAGATTACGACGGCATTGAACTGGAAGGGGCCCCCGAAGACAAACCAGGCACCCGCAACCACGCCTTGTGGAATGATATTCTTTCTCCGTATACGGACTGAGAGAGAAGACGAGCATGAGCAGCGGCCATCTGTATACGCCTCACGTAAGGGCGAAGCAAGGATATCTTAAAGTCATACTCTCCGGCAAGTCCGGGTTGACCACAGGACTTTTCCTGTATCATCACACAAAACAAAACCTGAGGTACTTGATGGCAATGCCCTTTTCCCTCCACATATTCTCGTAATACGTGCGGATCTTCAGCTCATCCTGCAGATCGTCCTTCTGGTCGATGTCCAGCAGCAGTTCCTTTACCTGCACCGGCAGGGGCTCTATCATCTGCAGGGTGTACTTCAGCAGGAAATCGCTGTCCGTCTTCAGGTTGATCATCCTGTTCTTTCCCAACAGCGTAAAATACCTTCCAAGGAACACCGGACTTGTAAGTCTTTGTTTCTCTCGCGGCTTTTGCGGCTGCGGATCCGGGAAGGTAATCCATATCTCGTCGATCTCGCCCGGTTCGAAATACTCTTCCAGGAAGTCGATCTGTATGCGGATAAAGGCCACATTCTTCAGGTTGTTCTCCAGCGCATATTTTGCACCTTTCCACATCCTCGAGGCTTTCACATCTATGCCTACGAAATTCCTTTCCGGGAACAATCGCGCCAGTCCGACGGTATATTCCCCCCTTCCGCAGGCAAGCTCGACGGTGATCGGCCTGTCGTTTCCGAACACCTCGCTATGCCATTTGCCTTTCAGGTGGTTGCGCGCGTCGAAGGTGTTGCTGAACGTCTCGTACTCATTGAATTTCTTAAGCTTGTTCTTCCCCATAAAAGGACGCGAAGATAATGTAGAAATACATGTCATGTTTAGCCGGATTAATATCTCCTCCACTTCTAAGCAGAAACAGGTATTTTCTCGCATAAACCAAGTATTTTTATCCATTCCGGCATTACTGGAGAAACATTTGATGGCGATTTATTGCCAATGTTTGAACAAGTCGTAAAGAGAACCATAAAAATTAAAAAGGAAGGTGTACAGCCTCTTTCATCTCCCTTACAGCTGTCCGGGCAGCACATATATAGCCCGGAACGGCGCTTACGGACGGTAAATCTCCGCAAACAGCTGCTGCAACGGCATATACATCCCGGAATCCGGTACATCCAGACAGTTCTCCTTCGCATCCAGGCAGTTCTGCTTCGCATCCAGATGAATCTGCCCGGCATCCAACTCGTTCCAAACGGCATACCGTGTCTGTCTGCCTGGCATCCAGCTTCGTCAGAACGGCATCCAGATGCTTCCGTTTGCCATCCAGATACATCTGAACAACATCCAACTCTGTCCGAACAGCATCCAGGTGCTTCTCATCAGCATACCGGGTCTGTCTGCCTGGCATCCAGCTTCGTCAGAACGCCATCCAGATGCATCCCAACAACATCCAGACGTGTTTATTTACCTTCAAGGTCATTCCGAACGACATCCATCCCGTTCCGAACAGCATCCATCCCGTGCAGAACGGCATCCAACCCGTTCCGAACGGCATCCAACTCAGTCTTGCCCGGATCTATCTGCTTCCTGTTCATACCGGTATGCATCAGGAAAGAAACGAAACACATATTTATCCCTTAACATATAAACATTATGAGATTAAGAAAATTCAATTGCACAGAGAACGAGCTGTACGCCGCCTGTGCCTATGGCTGGGAAAGCTTCAGCCATCACCTCGACAGGTTTTATGCGTTAAAACCAAAGTACAATGCCGCATTCCTCAAGGAAAAAAAAGCGGAACTCGGCCGCGTCATGAAAATGCATGACCACAACCAGCGCTCCGCTGCGTCCGAACAAAGCCGGAAGACACTCAAGCATCATGCGGAGCTATGCCTGCAGGCCTGGAAGAAACTCAGGCTCTACATCGAAGGTGCATGGCCTGCAGATGAACATGATATGATGCTGAAAGGCGCAGGTCTGCCTGATTATAAGGAAGCTGTCAAGTTCAGGTGGGAGACATTTAGCAGCCTGCTCAGTTCCGCACAGGCATTTATCCAAGACAACAAGGACAGGCTGCTGACCGGTAATAACATGCCCAAGAGCTTCCCTGAGGAATTCAACAAACTGGCGATGGCGTTCTCCGCCGAAAACCTCCGGCACCAAGACACGGTGAAACAATCTGCCATACTGGCAACTGAAAAGACAGCTGCCAATAATGGGTTGTACGCCGACCTGATGAGCATGTTCAAAGACGCGCGCATGATATTCCGCAAAGAGCCCGACACGCTGAGATTCTTTACGTTCGATTATGTGCTTTTGCTGCTGAGCGGTCCTGGCACGGCAGGCATCAAGGGGGTTGTGAGCAATGCCCAGCTCCCTCTGAGGCCTATCCCAGGCCTTGAGCTCGTTATCATCGAAACCGGTGACACACTCACGCCCGGCGAAGACGGCAGCTACCGTTTCAACCAGCTCGCTGCCGGTCTCTACACCCTTCGCGTCACCGCACCGGGTTACAAGCCCTACACCCAGGAAGGCATCCAGGTGAGCACAGGCGTGCATAAGATTGTCAATGTGGTAATGGAGAAGGAAGAATAGG
>CALMKH010000141.1 GCA_937867025.1 uncultured Bacteroidota bacterium
TTGCAGGAAGTGCTGCAGAACGGGATCGATAACTTTAAACTGAATGGTTTTACAGGTGACTTTACTGCAGCCTGCGTGGGAAGAAGGACCCTTGACGGCGTACCGTTCAAACACTGGGACGACAAAGTCTATAGCGTCAGGCAGATCGGCATTGATGAATTCCTGGCTGAAAAGAAGATCGATCACCTCACCATCCTGCACTCAGACATACAGGGCGCCGAACTGGAGATGCTGAAGGGAGCCACCGAAAGCCTGAAACAGGGAAAAATAAGCTACCTGTTCATCTCCACACACTCGGAGGACCTGCATTTCGATTGCATGGACCTGTTGAAACAATATAATTACACTATCGTTTCGGAACACACCCTGGCGGAAAGTTTTTCTACCGACGGTCTTATCGTTGCAGCTCATAAATCCATGCATGCCGCCCCTATAAAAGTGTCCGGCAGGTTCACATGGCCGGGCTTCATGCTGCGTGTGAGGCGCTTTTTCGGAATGAAATAAAGGCGGGGCATTGCCAAACGGACGGGAAGTTTCGACGGTTCTCCGGATACTGTGCACTTGAGGTATGTAAATGCCTGGTTATCACGAATATATCATCTATTGAGGCGGGAGATCCGTGCATTTTGTATTTACAGGATTAATCTTTAAATTTGCCATGATGCGGATACTGAGCGCTTTTATCATGCTTCTGGTACTGGGTTTGTCCCTCGTACCCTGCTGTGCGCCTGTCGTATCCAAAGCCCTGTCTATGGAAATCAGTCCGGACGGATGCTGCGGAGATGCCTGCGATGCCGGCAATGAGCAGGAAACGGAAACAGAAGCCTGTTCGCCATTCTTCGCCTGCGGTTCATGCAGCGGTTTTACCCTGCATTTGTCCCACCCGGTCCTGGCGGATATGAGGTTTCCCTTCACAGCCTCTTATGCCCCGTATGACGTGAGCCTGAATTCCGAGTATTTTAATAAGAAGTGGCAACCGCCCAAAATAAGTTAGCCTTTTCAGACCGACTTATTAACAAAACCTTATTAAAAAAATATTCAAAAAAAAAATGAAACAAATTATTTCTTACGCAGGCAAGATGCTTGCGATCATAGCCATTGCGGTGGTTTCAAACACTGCACAGGCACAGTCTAAAGACAGTGCAAAAACAAAGACCAGCATCGTTACATTCACTGCAACGGACATGGGTTGCGCCACCGACTGCAAAATGGTGGAAACCGCGCTTTACCGGAAAAAAGGCGTTAAAAGCGTAAAGATCGACGGCGAGACCATCACTGTGACCTATTACCCGGCCAAAGTAAAACCGGAAGACCTGCAGGCAGTGATAGAGAACACAGGCTCCTGTGAAGATCCCAATGCCAAGGTTCATAAAGTGAAGATCAAGACCAATTAAATTCACTGTCTTATGAACCGATCCATCGTAATAGCCCTGCTATTGCTGTTTCCGCCTATGGTGTTCGCTCAAGGGCCATGGAAGGGGAAAGTGACCGGGAAGGACCAGCAGCCAATCGCGGGTGTGACTATATCCGCACCTGGTGGCGGGACAATGGCGACAACCGATTCGCTCGGGTATTTTACCATCCCGGATACATTTGCCGGGACCCGTAAACTGATAGCAACCCATCCGTTATATCTCCCGGATACATTCGATTACAATGCATCCGGCATCACGCTCATCCTTGAGCCTTTGCACGTCATGAAAGGCGGGGCAGTGAAAGGGGAAGGTTTCCACACGGCACATATCGGCCTGAATACCATGAAGACCGAAGTGATTACGTCTGGGGAATTAAAAAAGGCGGCATGCTGCGACCTGGCGGGCTGCTTTGAAACCCAGGGAACCGTTCAGCCCATGACGACCAACATACTCACCAATTCAAAAGAACTGAGGATACTGGGTCTTTCGGGCGTTTACAACCAGGTGCTGATAGACGGTATGCCCCTGATACAGGGATTGAGCTATACATATGGCATCAGCAGCATACCGGGCACGCTTGTAGACAATATCTATGTGGCCAAAGGTACAACCTCCGTGCTCCAGGGTTTCGAAAGCATGGTGGGACAGATCAATGTCATCACCAAAAGTCCTGACAAGGGCGATAAATTATTGCTGAACGCGTATGTCAACAGTTTCGGCGAGCATCAATGGAACCTCAATTACCGTTTTGAAAAAAAGAAGTGGAGCAATCTTGTCGCCGCACATATGGTACAGCCGGCCCAAAAATGGGACCGGGACCAGGACGGTTTCATGGATCTGCCGAAGATCAACCGCTACATGGTGTTTGACAAGATCAGGTATGGGGACGAGAACAAGCGCGGGTTAAGCGCCACCGTCGGGCTGAGCTTTTTATGGGAGCAGCGTTCCGGCGGGCAGCTGAACTATGATCCGGCCAAAGATACAGGCAGCACTAATGTATACGGACAGCGCATAAGCTATTACCAGCCCCAGGCGTATGTCAAAACCTCGTACAGGTTCAATTCCGCAAGCAGGGTGAGCCTTATGGGCTCTGGATTCAATCAGGAACAGCATTCATGGTTCGGCACTGTCAACTACAAGGCTTCGCAGGAACAGGCCTATGCCAACCTGCAATATGAAAAAAGCTGGAGGAACAGGCACGAGTTTAAAACCGGGGTGAGCTACAGGTATTTCAACCTGCATGAAACGATCCGCTTTTCCGATACGGTCCTGAAAAGAACATACAACGGGGAAAGGAAGCAGGAAGTCATACCGGGGGCGTTTGCCGAAAATAAATTCAGCTGGAGAGGCGATATCATCACGCTGATAACAGGCATAAGGGCCGACTATCACAACCGCTTCGGTTGGCAGGTCACGCCGAGGGCCATGCTTAAGTATGATGTCACCGACAAGGCCATCATCAGGGCATCGGCCGGCACGGGATGGCGCACCGTGAACATATTTTCAGAAAACATAGGCCTGCTGGTCACCTCGAGGGACATTGTTTTCCGGGAAACGCTGAATCCGGAAAAGGCATTCAACTGGGGTGTGAACCTGTTACAGAAATTCAGGAAAAAACACGTGGAAGGATTCATGACAGCCGATTTTTACCAGACGCGTTTTCAAAACCAGTTTTTCCCGGATTATGATACGGATCCGACCAAGGCCTATATTGGCAATTTTACCGGTACTTCCATTTCAAACGGATTCCAGACCGATATAAACGCCAAGCTCTACAAGCTGGTGGAACTCAAGCTGGCTTACAATTACCTGGATGTTTACAGGATCGTGAACAATGCAAAAGTGCAGTTGCCGTTCAACGCCAGGCACAAGGTGCTTGTCGCGGTGTCATACCTTCCGAAAAACAAAAAATGGAGGTTCGACATGAATGCGCACTGGTTCGGCAAACAGCGCCTGCCGGATACGGAAAAAAATCCGGAAGCGTTTCGCCAGGCGGATTATTCACGGCCTTATACCACGTTCAATGTCCAGGTTACCAGGTCATGGAAAAAACTTGAACTTTACGGGGGCTGCGAAAACCTGTTCGATTTCAGGCAGCTTCAGCCGATCGTCAGCTGGCAGAACCCATTCAGTCCGTACTTTGACACGTCATTCAACTGGGGGCCTACAAGGGGCCGCGAAATATACCTTGGCATACGCTACAAACCATTTAAATAACACAAACACATTAAACCACATATCATGACAAATAAACTGATCATCATCTGCATGGCGGCCATACTGGCAAGTGCCTGCAATAACAAAACCAATACAACGGCAGCATCGGGAACCGCTAAAAAAGAAGCCTGCGCATCAGACGGCTGCTGCAAGGGAAAGAAAAAAACGGCACAGACGGCAGAGAGCGGAAAAACCGAATCTTCGGTTCCCATGGCCTGCAAGCTGACGTCACCGGAGCTTCAAAAACGCAGGACTACAGTGCTGGAGAGCCTCCGTAAACAGATACTGGAAAAGAAAGAGCTTTCTAACGGCTACGCTTTCAGGTTTCCTGGCACCGACCAGGCGATTGACGAACTGACGGATTTTATCAAAACTGAAAGGGAATGCTGCGGGTTCTTTACGTTCAGCCTGTCGGCAAACGGGGATAAAAAGGATGCCTGGCTGGAGCTGACCGGCGGAGAGGGCGTAAAGGATTTTATCAATACCGAGCTCGAGTTTTACTAGATCAGGTCGCTCGCCATATAGAACTTTTCGCGTGACACTTCGCGAAGCTTGTCGAAATCCAGTTCAGTAAAGAATTCAGTCAGGAGCTTTATGCCCTGCGTATACGAGTATGGTTTGTGGATATAGAGATTGGCGCCGCAATCAAAGGAGTTGTCGATGTCGAACTGGCTGTCGGAGGTTGTGAACATAATGACGGGGATATGGCAGAACCGCTCATTTCCCCTGATCTCCTTCAGGCATTGGATACCTGTTTTAAAGGGCATGTTGATGTCGAGAAATATCATGTGCGGAAGGGTGTCCAGGCCAGCCAGGTGGTTCATTACCTGTTTGCCGTCCAGGAATTCATGGAGCCTGGCACCGGGGATTACTTTCTTAACAGTTTCGCGAAAGAAAATTCTATCGTCATAATCGTCATCAGCGAAGATTATTTCAGGATTTTCGATTTTCATAGCCAAGCAAATATATAGTCTTTAGGGATGATATGAATTTTATTGGGCGGGTTTTGTGTAAATTTTATCAAACACACCTTGCATGACCTCCATATAGCATCGTATTATCAAGGTTTTGTTCTCGCTGCTTATGGGGGTGGGATCCATATTGTTGTCAAGGGCGATTCGCATCATATTGGTGGTTATTTCATTCACCTCCAGTCCGGCCCGGTCAGAAAACACCTCGATATATTCCATGATATCCGTCTTTTCCCCGGGATTGAACCCGTCGACGTACTTTCTTATCAGTGCATCAACCTGAAGGTTAGACTCGTGAATTAACGTATTTATATTCATTCAGGTGCGAAACTATAGGCTAAAAGATTATAAATTGTTTTATATATCCGTTATTAATTTATATATTTATATGATTGACATGTTGCAACGGATTCATGTAATCGTGTAAGCACGGGTGTTGCAGAAGGTCCGAAATTGCAGTCCTTTTATGGATACCTTCCTGGATTTTCCCGACAGGGAACCACCCATTGACTTTATCAAAAATTCCCCAATCCCCATCAACTGGATCAACGGGAGCGGAATTATCATATGGGCCAACAGGGCGGAGCTGGAGATGTTCGGCTATAAACCGGAAGAGTACATCGGAAAGCACATCAGCAAATTTCACGATGACAATGCACTGTTTGAAGATTTCCTGCGCAAATTGCTGGATAATGAACCCGTTCAGAATTGTTCGGCAAAGGTTGTTTGCAGGAATGGGGAGATTAAGGATGTGCTGATCAATGCCAATGTGTATTCCGCGAATAACCGCTTTATACATTCCCGCTGCTATACAACCGATGTTACACTCCTTAAAAGCGTGAGCCGCGAAAGGAAAGAAAATGTAGAGGAACTGGAATACAAGGTGATGCACATTGAGCAGCTGTACAACAAAATGGTGGCAGAAGTGGAAGATTATGCCATTATTATGCTCGACCTGGACGGCACCATCCTGAACTGGAACAAGGGCGCTGAAAGAATAAAGGGCTATACCGAAAAAGAGATCGTCGGGCAAAACTTCCGCATATTCTATCTTCCGGAAGACAGGCAAAGCGGTCTTCCCGAAAAACTGAT
>CALMKH010000142.1 GCA_937867025.1 uncultured Bacteroidota bacterium
AGCTAACAAAAATCATAGCTTCCGTTACTTCCCCGCAATAATTTCGCTCATTAAACCAAGATCAGCTTTAATGGCAAATATTTCCCGCGCATGCTTACGAAAATAATTTCATTTTCAATCAGGAATAAACTGCTGATCGGTTTATTTACAATGGCGGTAGTTGTTTATGGTTTATTCCAGTTTACACGATTGCCGATAGATGCGGTGCCTGATATTACCAATAACCAGGTCCAGATCATTACAATTGCACCATCACTGGGAGCTACCGATATTGAACGACTGGTCACCTTTCCTGTCGAGCAAGTTAACAACAATATTCCGGGTATTAAAGAAATCAGGAGTTTCTCAAGGTTTGGGCTTTCAGTCGTGACAATCGTATTCGAAGATGGCATTGACGTTTATTGGGCGAGACAACAGGTGTCGGAAAGGCTGATTCAGGTGCAGGCAAACCTGCCTGTCGAGATTGGCAAACCTGAACTCGGGCCGGTTACAACCGGTCTTGGGGAAATATACCAATATGTTGTAAGACCACAGAAAGGATACGAAGACCGTTATGACGCAACGGAGCTGCGCACCATACAGGACTGGATAGTGAGGCGCCAGTTATTAGGGGTAAAAGGAGTTGCTGACGTCAGCAGTTTTGGCGGAAAACTAAAACAGTATGAAATTGCCCTGCACCCCAATAAGCTTCAGGCAATGGGCATTACGATCCGTGATGTCTTTGATGCCTTGAAAAACAATAATGAAAATACAGGGGGTACTTATATAGAAAAAGGGCCGACCCTGTTATACATACGTTCGGAGGGGCTTATCAAGTCAATAAGCGATATCCAAAACATAAGAGTCAAGTCACTGGATAATGGCACGCCAATATTGATACGGGATATTGCTGAAGTTCAAATCGGTTATGCTACGCGGTATGGAGCCATGCACTACAATGACATCGGTGAAGTTTCAGGGGCTGTAGTGATGATGCTTAAGGGAGGGAACAGCAGCGAGGTGATCTCTGCGGTAAAAGAAAGGGTCAGGCAGATAGAAAAGACACTCCCCGAAGGCATAGTGATAGAGCCCTTCTTAGATCGCTCCAAAATGGTCAACAATGCCATTGGCACCGTGAAGACCAATTTACTTGAAGGAGCCCTGATCGTCGTGTTTGTTTTGGTATTGTTCCTGGGCAATTTCAGGGCCGGGATTCTTGTAGCATCAATCATCCCGTTATCCATGTTATTTGCCATCATCCTGATGAATGCCTTTGGCGTCAGCGGCAACCTGATGAGTCTTGGTGCACTTGATTTCGGACTGATAGTGGATGGGGCGGTCATCATCGTCGAAGCCGTCTTGCATTCACTGGCATTAAAAGGTAACCGGACAACAATAACGCAACTCAGCAGGGAAGAAATGGATGCAGAAGTGAATAAATCGGCAGGCAAGATGATGAACAGCGCCGTATTCGGGCAAATCATCATTCTGCTTGTGTACCTGCCCATTTTTGCCTTGCATGGAATCGAAGGCAAGATGTTCAGGCCAATGGCACAAACCGTGATGTTCGCACTATTGGGCGCCTTTGTTTTGTCACTTACCTATATTCCCATGATGAGCAGTTTATTTCTGAGCAAAAAGGTAACGCATAAGGTCAATATTTCAGACAAAATAGTAAGAGGACTTGAACATTATTTCAGCAAACTGCTGACAAAGACCATGCAATATCCAAAGACCCTGATTGGCTCCGTAACAGCCTTGTTTATCATATCCATATTTATTTTATCGCGACTCGGAGGGGAATTCATCCCGGCACTTGAAGAAGGTGATTTTGCCCTTGAAACGAGGGTCCTGCCAGGCAGCAACTTAAATGTCAGCATCCAGGCAGCAAAGCAGGCATCCAAAATATTGATAGAAAAATTTCCGGAAGTGGAAAAGGTTGTTTCAAAGATCGGGAGCGGTGAAGTCCCAACGGATCCTATGCCCATTGATGCACAAGACCTGATGATCATACTCAAGGATAAGGATGAATGGACAAGCGCTTCGGGGTTTGATGAACTTGCTTCAAAAATGGGCAAGGCCCTTGAGGATGTTCCGGGGGTATCTTTCAGCTTCCAGTATCCGGTCCAGATGAGGTTTAATGAACTGATGACGGGCGCCCGGCAGGATGTGGTTTGCAAAATTTTTGGCGAAAACATGGACACACTTGCAAGGTATGCCGGCCTGATTGGTCAATTGACCTCGGGGATTGAAGGAACAAAAGATGTTTATATTGAAAAAGTCTCCGGGCTCCCACAGATTGTAGTTGAATATAACCGGACAGCTATTGCACAGTATGAACTTGATGTTGCCACCATTAATCAGGTACTCAATACAGCTTTTGCGGGCAAGAGTGCCGGTATGGTGTTTGAAGAAGAAAAAAGGTTTGACCTGGTTGTCAGGCTTGATAATGACCTGCGCAAGGAGCTTGACGATGTTCAGAAACTGCTGATCCCGACACCGCAAGGCATTAACATCCCGCTTGCCCACATTGCTGATGTCAGCATACGGGAAGGTCCGAACCAAATACAGCGGGAAGACGCAAAACGTCGCATCATCATGGGGTTCAATATCAGGGGCCGGGATGTTCAAACCATCGTCAACGAACTCAGGCAAAAAGTCAATACTACCATAAAATTACCCGCCGGCTATTTTGTGACGTACGGAGGTGCATTCGAAAATCTTAACGAGGCCAAGAAAAGGCTGAGTGTGGCAATACCCCTGGCTTTATTCTTGATTTTCCTGATGCTGTACTTTGCATTCAAGTCAATCAGCCAGGGACTCCTGATCTATTCTGCCATACCATTGTCAGCTATCGGGGGCATATTTGCCCTCGCTTTAAGGGGTATGCCTTTCAGCATAAGCGCAGGGGTTGGCTTTATCGCACTGTTTGGCGTGGCTGTACTGAATGGCATTGTATTAATTGCCGAATTCAACCGCTTAAAGGCCTCAGGTCAAACCAACCTTAACAGCATTGTCCTTACAGGAACAAGAATGCGTTTAAGACCTGTACTCATGACCGCAATGGTTGCATCCCTGGGATTTTTACCAATGGCCCTGAGCAATGGGGCTGGCGCGGAAGTACAGAGGCCGCTTGCTACCGTGGTGATCGGTGGACTATTCCTCGCCACTTTTCTAACACTGGTGGTTTTGCCTGTACTATATATTCATTCCGAGAATATAGCATTAAAAAGGAATGAAAAAAAAGCAAAACACAATCCGGACCAACTTAATAACAAGAATTAAAACCCTGATATAATGCGACTAAAATGAACATTCCAGTTAAAATAAATAAAACCTTTACCAGTATAAGCAGCATAATTTTATCCTTTGGCTGCATTTTATTTTCAATCGCTGCCAGTCCATTGCCAGCTCAAGCCCCAATCGGATTAAAGGCTGCATTGGATTCAGCAAGAGCCAATAATATGAGCTTTAAAAACGAGAAATTGAAAGTGGAATACCAGGGGTTATTGCGAAAGACCGGCGCCAATATTCCCCAGGCTTTACTTTTTGTAGAAAATGGACAAATCAACAGCAGGTATGTCGACAATAGGTTTGGCATTAACCAGTCGGTGAATTTTCCTACAGTCTATGCGAAGAGGAAAAATATTTTTGACGAGGAATATACGTTAGGTACTATCGGCCTGCAATTAAAAGAACTCGACTTAATGAAGCAAGTGCAGGGTGCTTACTATCACTTGCTGTACCTGCAACAGAAAGAGCACTTATTGCTGAAAAATGATTCGCTTTATTCAGCCTTCCTGGACAAATCGATCATGAGACTGCGGGCCGGGGAGAGCAACCTGCTGGAAAAATCTTCGGCCGAAACCAGCCGAAACCAGATTGCAATGCAGCTACGGGCATTGCAGCAAGACAAGGCTATTTATCTTCTTCAACTGCAATGGCTCTTAAACACCCGTTCTCAATTTATTCCGGCTGATTCTTTTAAACTTGAACTGCCTGTAATCGATTCAGGTATATGGGCCGAACATCCTGAACTGAAGGTTTTATGGCAGGAAAAACTAGTAAGGAAGGCATATACTCAACTGGAAAAAAACAAGCTTCTGCCAGACCTGAATATTACATATTCAAATATGAGCATGTATGGGGTTGGTGCGGACAATGTATTTTATGATCGTAAAACACGGTTCCAAGCTTTGCAATTCGGGATCGGGATACCTGTTTTTTCACGTGCACAGAAATCTTCAATAACTGCTTCAAGGTCACAGGTGAAAATAGCGGAAAACAATTACCTAATAGCCGTTAATTCTTTCGCTAACCATTGGCAACAAACCATCGCCCTTTACATGAAATATTATGAAAATATTGAATACTTTGAGACTACAGGCTTAAAGAATGCCGATTTAATAATCGAGATAGCCAACCAGCAATTTTCAAAAGGAGAAATTAATTATTTGGGTTGGGCCATGCTTATTAACCAGGCATTGGTGACACAGAATGAATACCTTGACTCCGTCAACGGTAACAATGAGGCGGTTATAGAACTTAAATATTTAATGGGAACTATTAACAATTAATATGGGTATCAAACTAAAAAACACACGACAAGCAGGCGCATTCATTATATGCATTTCCATCATTTTCAATGGATGCTCGGGAAATAAAACAAATGTTAAAATAGTTGACAAAAGTCCCGCCAACGAAGTAAGGCTAAATAATGAGCAGTACAAAAATGCCGGCATTCAAACCGGAATGGTTGAACACATAAACCTGTCATCGGTCTTTAGGGCTAACGGCTGGATTGATGTTCCTCCACAAAATACAGTATCCGTGAGCGTTCCAATGGGCGGACGTTTGCAAAGCTCCAAACTCTTGCCTGGCATGCACATTGTTAAAGGGCAGCTTATAGCCATCCTTGAAGACCAGCAATATATTCAAATACAGGAAGATTACCTGACAGCTATAGCTAATTTTGCTTATGTTGAAAGTGAATATCTTCGTCAGAAAGAATTAAATGCCAGCAAATCCAGCAGTGACAAAGTATATGAAAAGGCAAAAATGGATTACCAGGCACAAAAAATAAAGATCAGCGCCCTGGCAGAAAAATTAAGACTCTTAGGCATTGACCCGGTAAGGTTAAATGAAACGAATGTTTCAAGATTTATCAGGATATATTCTCCAATCAATGGTTTTGTCAGAAAAGTCCATGTCAATGTTGGTCAATATCTTGGACCATCCGATAATCTCTTCGAATTAATCGATCCTGCAGATATCCACCTGAAGATGGTGATATTTGAGAAAGACATCCATAATGTTTATATCGGGCAAAAGGTTATGGCATATACCAATACAAAACCTGAAAACAAATACGAATGTACAGTCATCCTGATCAGCAGGGATCTTTCTGATCAACATTTTGCAGAAGTGCATTGTCATTTTGACAATTATGACGGGAACCTTCTGCCTGGAATGTATATGAACACTGAATTAAAATTGAAAAGCAATCATGTTCCTGTGCTTCCGGAGAGCGCCATTGTACGATTCGAGGGAAAGAACTTTATCTTTGTTGAGTCCGGAGAAAAACAATACCAATTGGAACTTGTCACAATAGGAATAAAATCGGGAGAGAATGTAGAAATTCAAAATCCCTCACGGTTTGAAAATAAAAAAATAGTGACCAATGGAGCTTATTCTTTGCTAATGATGTTGAGGAAT
>CALMKH010000143.1 GCA_937867025.1 uncultured Bacteroidota bacterium
TTCGGGCCGCTCCAGGTACCCCCTGCCGGTGAAAATCCGGTAACCTGGAAAGGCGCCGAGCCCGGGCAGGCGGCCAGAGGGTTGCCCGCGAATATCGGCACAACGGTAATACGCATGGAATCCTTGCATCCCCCAGCCGTGTAAAAAATTTTGTGAACACCTCCTTTTGCGAGGCCGGGGCTGAATGTCCCGTTGGCAGCGTTGGTAATCCCGGGACCGGTCCATGAACCGCCCGGAGGCACTGCCTTAAGATCAAAAGAACCTGACGACTGGCAAACAGTAGTATCATTCTGCGCGACCGGCGGATCCAGCACGGTTATGTCGACCGTATCAGCTCCGGCCACCGATACACCATCAGTCACCTGGAGAATATACCTGGTGTCGGAAAGCGGACATATGGTTTTAGGCGGAACACCAGCCAATCCGCCGCTTAGCCATGTATAGACGTAATTCGAAGGATTCCCCCCGGTTACAGCTGCGGTTAGCGTGGCACAGCTCCCTTTACAAAGAACATATTTGCCTGAAGAAAGCTGTACACGGATCGGACAGTCGGTAATTCTGAAATCCAGTTTGGCGCGGATGTTCCAGACACTATCGCAGGCATCCCTGAATGATGAATTGAAATTCAATGAATAATTGCCGCTTCTGTCGAGGCCTGCAGCAAATGTAATGTCAAACGTATTAGTTTCATTCCTGCTGTCGCAATTCACTCCTTTGGCTGATATAACCGCTGCAGACATTGGTCCTGTCAATGCAAAGTTGGAAGCCTTCACTGAATCACAATTAAATTTCTGATCCAGGGTAACGCGTATATTGGATGTGTTGCATTTCGGATCGGCGATTGGAGAAAAAACGGGTTTGGGAACGGATGTGATATGTGCTTCCCAATCTATATCCCATCCATCGCAGACAATATTCTGGTCGGAGTGAAAAAAGAATGTCACGCAACTGTCATTCACACTGAACGGTGCGGGATTATTAATGGTTCCGGTAAAGGTGTTTAGCAAGGTTCCAAACGTATCGCTGCCTTTGAAAACTTTGAGGTAATCTGCACCTGACTCCGTGCAGAAAGCGGATTTGAATGTAAAGTCTATCGAACTCGCTCCTTTCACACAGACAGTAAACACATAGCTCTCATTGTTGGCGTATTTTTTTGCCGATTGCTGGTTGCCCTCGCTGTCCGTCAGTTTTCCCCGGCAATTATAAACGCGGTCATTCCCCATTTTGAAGGCACCCTGACCAACAAGTACCCATGGAGTCATTACAAGCAGAATACAAAGGGACCTCATCCACTGTATATATTTGTCGTATGATGTCCGCCGGTTCATGCTATTTTTTTATAGTGATTTCAGGTGTGCTGATGGAATTGCTCCAGTGACCCGCCCTGTCGCTCAGCCTGATGTCAAAATTGGTAATTTCGGCATTGCCTGTTCCAAGCAGGAACGTATTCCTCACCTTTACGGATATCACGCCTTTAACCCGGATATTGCTGCCGGGAGGTGCAAGAGGCTTTATAAAATAAAGGTCGGCCTCGGTCAGACGCCTGTCCTTGATCCTCAATGCATTTTTGTCCGGGTCGGTTTCTCCGATATCTCCATTTGCGTCTTCGTATTCAATGTTTATCACCAGGCTGTCACTAAACTGCATGATAGTTGTAGCATTCACATCGATCAGCCTGATGACAGGGGCCTCTTCCGGCGTTTCCTTCCGGCACGCGGACAACATGATGCTTAAAAGCGCATAACCAATCAGCCTTGTCATCATTCCAGTTTTATTGCAAAATATTTTTTGGTATTGAAAGATGACAATGAAGACGGTATATAGATATTTCCGTTGACATTATCAGAGGTTTCGGTCCTTACCCAAACAACATCACCCGTTGTGCCGAGTTCGCTCACCGGCAAGGTAATACTGTGCCAGTATACGACACCCGTGCCCATAATACCTGTGCCACTGAAAGACTGTGACTCCTTAACCATGGCTGACACAGTCGAATCATAGCTCCTGGGGTTGAGTGAAAAATTAATATTCGTATTCCCGAATTGCTGTACCGGCGTTTTATCATCTGTATAAGCCACCATGATCCTGACATTCATTGTGCCTGCCGGCAGAATAACCGGATTATAACCTGTGCGGGTGAGAGGTGTTCCTGAACCATCTGCAAACACAAGCATTCCCGCTGCCTGAGGAATAAAATCGGTGGCGGAGGGACTATTGCCTGCCTGGTCATTTGCGCCATCACTTATCCACTTCTGAATATTCTGTATGTATTCGTCCTTTTTTGAAGGCCAGTCACTGCCGGGATCGGTTGATAAAGGCATTTTGCCCTGCGTTCCGGGTATGAAATTCAATATGCGGTGCAACAGCATGCTGCTGCCCGGATCCCCGGGTTCAACACGCCTCTTGTATTGAGGGTTCGCAGGATCCAGGTTGGTGACATTCCTGCCCACAAGCGAGTTATAAGAACTTTCAATGCTTCTGAAATCAGGTTCGAAATTGCCGTCATGACAACCGCTGTTGGCGCATGTCGGTTTAAAGATATTCTTGTGAAGCCCCTGGATGGTGTTCGGGTCGACCGGCTTATCCGCAATTCCCGGACCTTTTACCGTACCGTTCCAGTCGTCATAAGGATTTTCCTTGTTCTTCCTGGAACACGCCGTAACCGCCAGGCACAGCAAAACAACATATATAATGACCTGCCTCATCATATCCTGTCAAATAAACTCATGGATTCGGGATCAATCAAGCCCGCATTTTTCACATCATCCTTGAAACCCAGTATGTCGGCAATGGTGAGCGCAAAATCGGTAACTTTGCCAACAGGGTTGGTTTCCGACCCCACCATCAGGTTGGAAGGCACATTCAAGCCAACCATTCCCCCGAAAACCCTCAGCGAATTGGCATCCCCGTGATCATATCCATACCAGTCGTTCTCATCCTGGATGGGATTATGCTGCAGATTCCTGCCGCATTCCGGTGCGAACGCCATAATTGTATTGCCGCTCATTTCGGGTATTTGCGTTTGAATATAGTTCCATAAAAAACCCAAGGCGTGATCGGCCCTGTGCATGGATTGCAGGTAAGAGGTAAAATTGCTGTGACATCCGTCAATATTGCTGAGATTCACATACAGCAGTTTCGGTTTAAACACCCTGAGCACTTCCGCTGCGTATCCTATGGTGTATCCGTCGCCGCCCGATACCGGAGGCATCGGCAATTGTCCGGCAGCCTGCCTCTGGAATGTATTGGCGATAAATTCCTTGATCCTTGTCCTTTCCTCATCTGTATTCTTTATGCCTGGCATATCCCCCTGGCGCACGCTGAACGTATTGTCAAGAAAATTCTTCATTTTGTACATCGGTTCAAGCTCTTCCTGGGGGTGGTATATTTTTGCGTTGGACAATGCGGCGTATCCATCCGATCCGAACGTGATGTTCGGCGCAAAGAAATTAGCCCCGTACCTGAGGCCGAAATCAGGGTGTTTGCTTGAATTCAGCAGGGGCACCGAATTGCTGATGGTGTTACCTATGAACCACGTGTCTGTAGCTTTGTAACCGCCAAAACGCCTGGCATACTCAAATATAGTCGGGTTTACCGGGCGGACTTTCAAACCCTGCCCTTCCACCCTGCTCCCGGTCACCAGTGAATTCAGTCCGCCGTAATGCCCGCCCGATATGGCCCTCATCTCAGCGAAAATGGTTCCCTGTTTCTGAAGCGTCTGTGATAAAATCCTTGGGATCGGCTGGCTCCCGCTCGGTTGTCCTGACGGGGTGGTTCCGTAAGCAATCTTGGCGGATGGAGCGGCTCCTTCCAGCATATTGTAAAGGATATTACCCTCCACATTAAAGTCCTGGCTGTCGGCAAGATACCTCTGCAAAATGGAATCCTGCTGCCTCAATCCGCCCCCGAACATCACCATGACCATGTGACCGGCCTTTGGAGCATTGCTGCGGGCAAACAAACGCCCGGATGGAAGAATGTATGGCAATACAATACTTCCGGCCGTTATAGCCGCTGCGTTCTTTACAAATTCCCTTCTTTTCATTTTAAAAGTTTAATAAAACATATATTCGTCAGACGCTGCAAAGGCTGTATACACCAGCTCAGGCCTGAAATTAGGATTGGATTTGTTGGCGTTGATGAAATTGACGAACCAGGTCTTTTCCGCCTCAGTGGGCAAGCGGATAAAAAACCGCTTATAGGTCTCGACAACAAAACGTTCGGTGCTGTCAGTCATCATCTTCCGTGAAGGCAGTTTCACATTGGGGGAATTCATGTAATTGCTGATGATGGTTTCATTTATGAGCGTTTTATCGCCGCAACTTTGCATCACCCTGTCGATACGGGTAAGTTCATTGATGGAAACAGGTTTTTGAAACAGGTTTGTGCTGAGTATGCTATGGAACTCGATATTCGACTTGGGCTTATCCTTATTCAGGTTATCGCCGTAGACCGGAGTTTCCGTTACGCCGTAAACAGGCTCTTTCTTTTTGCAGGAACCTATTGCGACCAGCACAAGTATTATACTAAAAATGCGCATATTCATCAGTTATAAGAATGTTAATCTGCACTTCCTGCAGGTTTTTTGTTTTATGAAAATCTTCGAGCAGGTTGTAGGTTTCCTGGGTGCTTGGTTCACGGCCTACAAGACTTAAATAACACCATTTGATCATCCCCTCGCTGAACTCCCTTGAATTGACGAGCATCTGGCAATAGGCCGGCTTATTATCGGCAAAGCCGCCGAAAAGACTCGCTCCCTTCCCGGTCTCAATGATCCCGTATGCAATATCGAATTCATCCCTTGTCGGAAACCGGAAAAACAAATCGTCAAACGATGCATTTACAAAGTTCAGGGTGTTCATGTTTATAATATCATACACCGGGTTGTCGAGCATGCTGGCATACATGCCCCGGATATCTATCAGTCCCAGCTGGTATGAACGGCGCGATTTCAGCACGTTCTCACAGCGGTCGATTGTTTCCAGCGCGGAATACACCGCAATGGAATCCCCTGTAAGCCTGGCCGAAGTAACGGCAAACCTCGCATTGCCTATCTGTTGCCTGAATTCATCATCCCCTGCCCCTTCGAGCAGCCGGGCTTTGGTAAGATCGTATATCCTCTGGTAATATGCTTTCTTATACGAGGAATCGCCTTCAACGAAGGAAGAGTCGGTCATCAGCATGGTGATAAGCCTGCGCCTCGAGTCATAATCAAGATCACCGGCCCTTAGTCCTGCAAGGTCGCGGATTACCTCCTGGTCGAGCGGCTCCCGACCCAACAGGTCAATATATAAACGGTTGATATAGTTCTCAACTTTTACAGTTGAAACATTTTCGAAAGATGCAGGTCTGTTGTTAGGAACATCTTCTCCTGATCTCCGGCAGGAAACAGACAAACATAAATAGAAAATGACAAGACATTGTACACTTCTTTCCATTGTTGCCGTCCCTGTTTAAGGCCCGGAATGTACAAAGATAGGGATTTTTGTCATTTTTTTTATAACAAATCGACACTATGCTGATTCTCAAAAAAATACAATTAATTTAACCGGAATTTTACCTGATTTCATCGGATTTTCAGCCTGCCGCTGGGACTTGTATTCTATTCGTACAGCAACCTGCCATATGCTGCGGCAACTTTCTCAACACTGGGCAGCATCTCTTTTTCCAATCCCATATTCAACGGAACAGCCGGCAGATTGGCCGAACCGATAGTTTCCACCGGTGCATCCAGGAACTGAAAACAATGTCTCTGTATCCTTCCGGCAAGCGCTTCTGCAAACGAATTTCTCAATGTTTCCTCTGTCAATACCAATACCTTGCCGTGGCGTTTCACTGCCTCAAAAACAGTCTCATCATCGCAGGGGTTCAAGGTCCTGAGATCAACAATTTCGACCTGGCCTTCAAACTGCCTGGCCGCATTAAGAGCCCAATACACACCCATGCCATAGGTAATGACAGCGAGTGATTCACCGTATTTTACAGCTTCTGCACTTGCTTCCGTGACGATCCTTGCTTTTCCAAGGGGTATGATATAATCTTCGGATGGTTCGGGGCATTTTGCCAGCTCCGTACCGGGCACCTTGCTCCAGTATAATCCCTTATGTTCAAACATGACCACCGGGTTCGGATCGTAGAATGCCGCCTTCAGCAAACCTTTCATATCGGCCGCATTGCTGGGGTATACGATCTTGATGCCTTTGATCTGGAGTATACTGCTTTCGACGGTTCCCGAGTGGTACGGCCCTCCCCCGCCATAGGCGCCTGTAGGGATCCTGATAAGTGCCTGCACAGGATATTTGCCATTCGACAGGTAGCAGCTCTTTGACACTTCTTCCACCAGCTGATTGATTCCGGGCCAGATATAATCCGCGAACTGTATCTCCACGATAGGTTTACAACCTACCGCGCTCATACCGACCGTAGAACCCACTATATATGCTTCCTGTATGGGCGTATTAAAAACCCTTGATTTTCCATACTTTTTCGCCAGTGTCGCCGCTTCGCGGAACACGCCTCCGAGCCTTATGCCTACATCCTGGCCATATAACAAGGCCTCCGGATGCCTGCGCAGTATTTCGTCGCATGCAAACAAGGCGGCATCCACCATGACTACAGGTTCCTTGCCTTCGGGCGCCCTCACCCCGAGTTCTTCAGTGACCGGCGTAGGCGCAAATTCATGTTCATACAGTGTTTCAGGAGCAGGTTCCGGTGCTGCAACAGCCCTTTCAAAGCTCTCCTTTATTTCCGCTTCGCATGTTCGGTATATATTATCGAGGCTTGACTCGGTCTCAGCCAGGTCGAGCAATACTTTCTTCAGTTTCGGGAATGGATCATCCACCATATCCTGTTCCAGGTCATCCCTGTACCACTCGCTTCTCACACCGCTTGTATGATGTCCGAGCAGGGGCACTTTTGCATGAAGCAGCATGGGTTTCCTGTTCTTTCTTACCCATTCGATCGCCGCGCTTACATCCTGGTAACATTCCAGAAAATCGCTTCCGTCCGTTCTGGCGCGTTTTAACCCTTTAAAGCCTGCCGCAAATTCGTAGGCATCCATGGCGCGCATCTCATCGCCGCTGGCGGAGATACCCCAATCGTTATCCTGGACAAGGTATAATATCGGCAATTCCTTCAGCACGGCCATCTGCAGCGCTTCACTCACCTCGCCTTCCGTCATGCTGCCATCCCCTATGCTGCACAGGACGACCGGTTTGTCGGCACCCTGAAGCATGCCCTGGCTTTCCTTGTATTTTATTCCATGAGCCATACCCGTTGCCGGAATGGCCTGCATTCCCGTGGCGCTGCTTTGGTGCGGCATCCTGGGCATGTTATCGCGCTTGAGCGAAGGATGAGAATAATAGGTTCTGCCGCCCGAAAAAGGATCTTCGGCTTTTGCCAACAGTTGCAGCATCAGTTCATAAGGTTCCATACCCATTCCCAGGAGCAGGCTTTCGTCCCTGTAATAAGGTGCGGCATAATCAATCGGTTTCAGCAAAAATCCGGCGGCTAACTGTATCGCCTCATGTCCTTTGCTGGTAGAATGCACGTATTTGCAGATCTGGCGGTTATCATCATAAATGGCAGCCATTGCCCGGGCCTTGCACATCAGGGTATACGCCTTGATCAGTATTTCTTTCGTCACCATCCGTAATGTCGGGTTGTACTTTTTAACAAAGGTGCAATGTTACGCAAAAATTACCTGAAAAATTAAATTTTATTCGGCCCGGTTTTGGTTAATTTTGCATGCTTTTAAACCCTTTGATTATGGACTATTCAAATTTACCCGAAGGCCTTTATGCCGAAATGAACACAAGTAAGGGAACCATCGTCCTGTTCCTCGAACATAAAAAAACACCTGTTACCGTCGCCAATTTTGCTGGTCTTGCCGAAGGCAAAATCCCTAACAACGCCAAGGCTCCGGGGACACCGTTCTATGATGGATTGATATTCCATCGCGTCATTCCAGACTTTATGATACAGGGCGGCGATCCCGACGGAAGCGGCCGTGGCGGTCCCGGATACAGGTTCGGCGATGAATTCGATCCTTCCTTAAAACATGACAGGCCCGGAATACTCAGCATGGCCAATGCCGGCCCGGGCACAAACGGCAGCCAGTTTTTCATCACACACGTGCATACTCCATGGCTCGACGGGAAACATTCTGTATTCGGTCATGTGGTAAAGGGCCAGGAGGTAGTGAATGCAATCAGGCAGGGCGACAGGATAGAAAGCCTGCGTATCGTGCGGCACGGAGAATCCGTGAAAGATTACGATCCTTCAGGGATACCATTGAGATAAACGTGTGAATCTTTAAAAAGAATTCTGTTTTCGTGTAAGGCACAAGGGATGCGCTTGCCTGAATTTTGAATGGACCAAATGCCATGAAAACCTCAGGTTCAAGCCAGGAACTTATAGTTGCCAAAACTGTCAGAATAAGAGCGACGCCTTCACAGGTCTGGGAAGCTCTTACCAACCCGCAGCTTACAAAGAAATATTTTTTCGGATGTGAGGTGCATTCCACATGGCAGGTCGGAGAACCCATTGTCTGGACAGGCCGTTACAATGGCAAGGATGTGCTGGTGAAGGGTCACGTTAAAGAAATAGTGCCCGGTGAACGGCTAAAATACACCGCATGGAGCGGATTATCCGGCCTGGAAGACATTCCTTCGAACTACACGGTCGTGACGATTGAGCTGACGGGCAACGAACAGGAAACCGTCATGCATGTCACTGACGGAAATTTCGGGGACGGACCGGGTGCCGAACAGCGTTACCAGGCTTCCGTAAAAGGATGGGATATGGTTTTGAAAGGCCTGAAAGACCTGGTGGAAAGGTAATGATGGTTAAGGGTTATACTTCCAGCGTCATCTGCCGCCTGTTAACCATAATGTCAGCAAAACCAACACCGAACCACCTACAATAAACCATTTCAAATCCTTGGTTTTGCTGGTATACTGCGCACTCGAGCTGTTCTTGGATATTTCCACTCCCGGCAGGTCGTAGACAGGCCTGACACTCAGGTCATACACCATCAGTGTCCTTTTTTTCTTGCCGTAACTGTAACCCGGACTCCATTTAGGCATTGTGGTGACAATACGTTCTATCTCCGAGGCGATAATGGCATTTGTTGAAAACATAGCTGTATAATCAGTGATGCTGCCATCCTTTTCGACGTAAAAAGAGAATCTTACTATTTCTCCCTGAAGATCCAGCGCCTGCGAATTATTGCGCATGTTAAAACGCAATTCCATATACCTGAAAAAATCAGCTTCACCGGATTCGAACTGGGGAGGCCTCGTTATTGTATCTTCAGGGGGAATATATGTGGCGGTATCCGGCTCTCCTTTATAAATCTCGACCTGTCCGTAGCCATTGCATACCCACAGACAACACAGCAACATTAAGCAACTCCGCATTATTCCTTAATAAATGTTATTGCTTCGAAGCCTTCGACCTTTACCAGATACACACCTGATGGCAATGCTGACACGGGAACGGAAAGCACTCCGGCGACAGCTTTAATCTTCCCTGTACTTACGAGCTGTCCGGCAGAACTGTAAATCGTCACTACAGGATCATTTTCCCCTAAAACACCTGAACTGACGTTCAGAACGAGGGCTGCCGGATTCGGATAGACCTTTGCTCCGGGCAACCTGTTCTCCCGGATGGAGCTGGTCTCTATCTCCAGGTTAACCGTTGTGGAATCTTTGCACCCGGTGCTTTTCGAAGTGAGTATAAGTTTTACAGGATACGTACCGGTATTCTGGTACCTGTGGGTGACGATGCTGTCGGTTCTGGTGGTGCCGTCCCCGAAATCCCATTTTATAGTCGAACCTGCTGAATTGATCGGAGACACCTTAACACGCTGCCATGTCATCACCTCGAATGAGAAACCGCTGAATGGTGATGCCTTGACTGTAGGCTGTACGGGCAGTTTTATTCCCACACAACCTGCATAGGAAGTCTGGGCGAAATATTTTTTTCCGAAATTAAGTACCGGTGTCTTAAAGATGTTACCGCTTCCCAATGCCTGGTTGCTTGTATCACTTTCAAACCACTGTATGATACCTGGTCCGGCCAATACGGATTTAAGCGTTGCCTGGTTTTTCGAACAAATGGTATCGCCCCACAGTTTCACAACAGCCGGAGCTGAATTGACCAGAACGGATATGTTGGTTCTCAGAGGATTCCTGCATATACCGCTTGAAGTTTCAATATAGTAGCTGGTGCTAGCGGAAGGCATGCCGGCCAGGTACGTCCCGCTAAACACGTTATTGCCTCCGGTGGGAGCATCATACCAATCCGCCTGTCCATATGGGATGACCAGGGAAAGGTATGCCGAATCACCGACACAGATTGTGTCATTGAGCACCATTGATATGGCGGGGTGATCTTCAACCGTTACATTAATAGGCACGCGTGTGCTTCCACAAACCCCGTTAAAGGCGTCTGCATAGAATGTGCGCACTTCCCTTTTGACCGGCATGAAATTCAGGGTATTCCCGGTGTTAATGGCCGTACCGCCAGAACTGGCATCAAACCAGCGAATGGTAAGGCCTCCGGGAGCTGTAGCCCTCATGGTAACCACTCCTCCCGAGGAAAGGCAGACAACAGTGTCAGGGGAAACTGCCGGAGGTGCCGGTGCAAAGTTGGCCCCGACAAAAGCGCTCACGGCCTGCCTGGGATTCAGGAGACACCCATTGTTGCCGGCCTGTACATAAAACGTGGTATCGTCCGTCAGGATTTTTGTCTGGTAAACAGACCCTGAATAGAATGGTAACCCACCGCTCGGTGACGTATACCAAAGGATCGTGCCAATATTCGAAGTGGCTTTCAGGTTGGCTTTGGAGCCTGCGCAGACGGAATCATGCCGGATAACAAGACTTGAAGGGTATGCATTCACTCTGAATATAATGGTCCTCACCCCGCTGACACACCCATGATTATTAGCCCTGAGATACACCGTATCATCTTTAGTCAAGGGGAATTTCTTATACACCTGACCCGTAAAGAATGGAGGAAGGTTTGGTCTTTTCAGCCATTCATACACTATTCCCGTATCATTTGACATGGCTGTGAATTTGGCGGTGTCTCCGGAGCAAAGATTGGTAAGCCCTGAAAACGTTGGCACATCAGGCTTAAAATATATGGTCTTTACGGTGGTATCGACACAGCCGAATGTGGGACCGTTGTATTGATAAACGGTTGATATGAGGGTTACCTTATAGTTCTGGTGGTCGTTATACAGGACGGTCTGATCCACGCCGTAACTGTAACCCATGTTTTCAGTTTCCCACAAATGGCAGTACATCCCGATATTATACACATTGTACCAGTTATACATCTTGCTTCCCGCCATATTTGACGGAGCAGCATTGATGAACCTGACACTGTCGTTCAGGTTGTAACAGTTGTTTTTGATGGTGAAATCCGTGCCGAATTTGTACTGGACATATGGATTTATAAGGACATCACAATCAAAAGGTATTCCCTGTACATTCAGGTTCCTTCCATTGTACCATAAACCGCTTATGGAGCCGCAATTCAGATTTTCCCTCCGGCCGTTTCCCTGTGCATAGTCATTTGTAACAACGGCTGCGGTCATATTGGCGCTGTCTGTTTCTATAGTCAGGATAAAATTGCTGTCCAGCGTGATCGGGTCAAAATTGGCGCGCTTGATGATCCTGGAAAGCAGGCCTCCGCCGATCGTGCTGTCAATCATTACGGTATCGCTTCTCAGAGGCGCCCCTGTGGGAAGACTGTCAGCCCCGGCCCGGTAAACGTTGCAGATGAGGTTCATCTTTTTTGCCGTTGGTGGATTGGAGATTACGAAGGCATAAAAATTGAAGCCGGTCAGCACCAATGGTTTCGGGCAGGAATACAATTGACCGAGTCCCCTTCCCCTGTTAACGGAAATGGTGACCAGACGGGTCGACTTGTAATAGGGATATTCCACCGTATCAACGCCGCATTGTGTGGGCGACTGCAGGCTTCTTTTACCCGAAGGTGGCTGAAACTGCATCTTGTGCTTATCATCTATTATCCTGATGTTTCCGGGAGGGGTTGTCAACTGTGCAAAAGTGTTCGAGATACCACATGAGAAAAGCAATAATACAAGGTAGATTCTTTTCATAGGTTAAAAATTTTAACGAATTTAGACGGAAAAACAGATACCTCCAAATTATTTGTGTAATATTTCGTCAATTTTTACGAGCACCTCACTTACCTGAATCCGTGAAATACAGGGATTTTCAGGATGGACGCAATGCACCTGATCGCAAGGGTTGCAGCTAAGTATGATATGGAGCACGGCTGATCGTTGCGAACGCGGGTAGAACACGTAAGGCACTCCGGGCCCGAACAGGCCAATAAGGGGTGTTCCGAATGCGGAGGCTATATGCATCGGGCCGCTTTCATTGCCCAGATAAAAGGACGCCCTGGAACATAGGCATGAAAACTGTGAAAGGCTGAATCCTGCAGTAAAGTCATAGGCCGGAAACGACAGTTGTGAGCGGATGGCGGCTATGTCCTGCGCGTCTTCGCCTGAGCCGGCAAAAATAATCTGAAGGCCGTACCTGTCGTGAAGATATTGTGCTGCAAGGGCGAACCGTTCGTGATTCCACTGCCTGAGTTTCCGGCGGGCCCCGGCGTGTATGATGGCGAAGGCCTTGATATTGTTTGTTTCGAGGAATTCATTTACCCTTGCTGCATCCGCTTCACTGTAGTACAGGGCAGGGTCAGCCGGAATTACATGCGGCTTCAATACCGGCTGTATAATTTCAAAATTGGTATCTATTTCATGCAGTTGGCTGCCCTTGTGTTTTAACCTTATTTCCGCCCTGCCAACCCGGTATTTGGCCTTATGCCATAACGACCTGAGCAGGGTTCCCCAGGTGCCCCTCAGTTCGACCACGAGGTGATAAACCGAATCATAGGCCCTGATATCCGTAATGATCCGGTCGATATGCGGGTCATTTTCCACCAGGCTTCTGACAAACGGCTTACAAAGCAGGGTGATAGTGGCCGAAGGGTATGACGCCCGCAGCAACGCAAAGACATGGGTCGCTGTCGCCATATCGCCGATTTCATCCCATTTCACAACCAGAATGGATTGCGGATCCGCACCGATACTCCGGCTGAAAAACCACCTGTCGGCCAGGATGTTTGCGAGGTAAAGCCGTTGTTCTTTGGACGGGAACCTCATGTGCATGGAAAAATCAGGATTTTGGAAGGCACTGCATCTGTTTCGATACGCGGGGCCTGAATGTTCAAAACATATATTCCGTCTTTTATATCATTTCTGACGTAAATAAGTTCAGTGATCGTGGTGTCGTCCGTTATCTCACCATCCCGCAAAAACCATTGCTTGTGCGCAGCAAGCCTTCCTTCATCGCTTTCCTTGTCTATGCTCGGCAGATCGGTTAGTATATGCCTGTAACCCATAGCGGCCAGCCTGGACAAAGCCTCCGGCTCGAAGTACACAGGATTGGTACCGGAATAGTTGCTGTGCAGTTTGTCATCGCTGTTCGGCAGTGATCGTATGATAATGGCATCACATACTGCAGGATGATTCTCGTGCGCAACGGCATCAGCCGTAATCACCAGATCGCCGCCTTTCTTTACCGGATTTATACTGATCAGCCTGCACGGCTGCAGGACGGGAATGTTTATATGCCTCATGTCAAACCCCGCCTTAAGGACATGCAGGGCACATTCCGTATGGGTGCCGCATCCATGGGCATACAGGCTTATCTTTTCACAATTCACGCTCCCTCCCGCATAGAGGCTCCCGGTGAATTCAGGACTTTCGTAATATGCAAAAGCGGGCTCGTCGAGATAATAACAATTGACATTACCCGATTTATTGATGCTGATTGTCAAATCATGGTATACCTGCATATCAAACCGGTAACTTTTTCCGTTATACTCAAATTGTGACCTCATGAAGAGGCGAAAGTAATAAAAATAACGTGGAAATGTTTAATTTTGAAATTTATTCCACTTCATTCTTGAACAGCTATACCGTCAAAAAATACCTGAAAATAATCCTGCTTTTGATGGCCCTGGCGATAGGGTTGTTTTCACTTTATTATTCCAATAAAATGGTGACCAGGCTGTCTAATGAAGAGCGGAAGAAGATCAGCCAATGGGCCAAGGCGCAGGAACTGATCGTTACATCGGGTGTCGAACAGGATCTTAATTTCTACAGTGAAATTGTGGAATCCAACTCTACGATCCCCGTATTCCTGGCAGATAAAACAGGCTACATCAGTTACAGGAATATCGATTCAACCATTGTGAAGTCGAAGAAAAGGTTGCAGGCGTATTTTGAGGAGCTGAAATCCGAGACACAGCCGATCGAGATAAAAATAAGCGAAGATTACAGCCAGTATGTGTATTACGATGAGTCTTCCACCCTGAAGCAGTTGAAAGTCTATCCCTTTTACCAGCTGGGTATTGTGGGGCTCTTTGTCGTGGTCAGCTATTTTGCCTTCAGTTACAGCAGGCGATCCGAACAAAACCAGGTATGGGTAGGCCTGGCCAAGGAAACGGCTCATCAGCTTGGCACGCCCATGAGTTCACTTATGGCATGGGTCGACCTGATCGAATCGGATAACAGTTTTGCCACGCACGAATCTTTCACGGAAATGCGAAAAGACCTCGACCGGCTGAAAATGATCACTGAGCGGTTTTCCAAGATCGGCTCCACCCCTGTCCTTGAAAAAGCCGATATCGCGGATCAGTTGCATCTGGCCATACGGTATATTAAAAGCCGGAGTCCTGAAGAGGTCCACTATGTGTTTTCAGAAATGAAATCCGGCATGTACGGCATGATCAACATCCCGCTTTTTGACTGGGTGGTGGAAAACATCTGCAAGAATGCCATGGATGCCATGGATGGCCGGGGAACCATCACTATCAGCTGCAAAACCCGGGGTGAATGGATCGCCATAGATATTTCGGACGACGGGAAGGGCATGCCGAAGGCGCTGTTCAAACGCGTGTTCAAACCCGGTTTTACTACAAAAAAGCGGGGATGGGGGCTTGGATTATCTCTTGTAAAAAGAATTATTGAAAATTACCATAAGGGACATATTTTTGTCAAGGAAAGTATCCCCAATAAAAAAACAACCTTCAGAATAACTTTAAAACAGGTATGAAACTAAACATTATATTAAGCTTTGCCTGCTCTATTGCAGCCTTAAACACCTATGCGCAGGTAGAACAGGATACCATAGTCCTTACGCCCGATACGGCAATGATTATGTTTGAAGAAGAACCCATGCCGGCCTATGATTATGAACTTGCAGCCCCGGCAGTGCCAGCCATGGAAGCAGATTATGATTATACCGATTATGAACGTATCAACAAATTCAAACACAACAAAAAAATAAAACCCGAAGAAAAACCTGACAAAAGAGCTGCATACAGCCAGGGGACAGGCGAACTGCTAAGGCAGATACGCGACGATCTTGTTGTGCCTTACAGTTACAACAATACGACTGAGGATAATTTTGTACTGATCCAGTTCACTGTAGGAAAAGACTCCGCACTTTACAACCCTGAAATACTTCATTCACCCGGCGCTGAATATACCATCAACGCTACCAATGTTATAGAAAAACTGCAATACAATTTTAGTCCGGCCATGAAGAACGGAAAGCCGGTTGATTCCATTATTATTGTCCCTATCCGTTTTGAAAGGCAAAAATACAATCAATATGACCACTATCGCGAGGGGAGCCGATATTGAGAGACTACCAGATAATATGCCGCAATTTATACTTTTACACAAACAGGTGGCGCCGTATGTGGCCCACATCCAATTGAACAGGCCCGATAAGCTGAACGCCCTTAACCTTGAGCTGATGCTTGAGATAAAGGACGCCCTGATAGAACTGGATGCCGATGACAGTGTCCGCGCCATTGTGATCAGCGGGAATGACAAGGCATTTGCCGCAGGCGCCGACATCAAACAGATGGCAGGCAGAACCGCGGTGGATATGCTGAAAATAGATCAGTTCAAAACCTGGGACAGTATCCGCAAGACCAGAAAACCGCTTATAGCCGCAGTGAGCGGATACACTTTCGGCGGAGGGTGCGAACTGGCCATGATATGCGATATCATCATTGCCAGCGAAACCGCACAATTCGGTCAACCCGAAATCAACATCGGCATTATGCCCGGTGCCGGGGGAACCCAGCGCTTAACCAGGATAGTCGGCAAGTCGAAGGCGATGGAAATGGTTCTCGGCGGGCAGTTCATGCCGGCGGAAGAAGCATTGCGTCACGGACTTGTGAGCAGGGTCGTCCCTATAGAACATTACCTGAGTGAAGCAGTCAAACTGGCGTCCCTCATAGCGGAGAAATCCCCTATCGCTGTGCAGATGGCCAAGGAAAGCGTGCTAAAGTCATACGAAATGTCGTTGCAGGAGGCCCTGTATTTCGAACGCAAGAATTTCTATATGCTGTTTGCCACCGAAGACCAGAAAGAAGGCATGACAGCTTTTGTGGAAAAGCGCAAAGCCGATTTTAAAGGACAATAAACATCCTGCAATTGCCACCAGCCGGAACACTTATCATGCTTCGCGGACTGCCCGGGAGCGGTAAAAGCACCTTTGCAGGCATACTGAGCGAAGGAGGGCGATACCCTGTATATTGTATAGATGATTATTTCACGGATCCTGAAACTGGTTCTTACCAATTTGTCTACAGCGAAAACTTTAAAGCTTATGAATCCTGCAGGCAGGGCGTTGAAAAAAGCATGAAGGAAGCCTGTCCGAGAATAATAGTAGAGAACGTATTCAGCATGGAATGGGAAATGGATGGATATTTCAGCCTGGCCTCCAAACATGGTTACCAGGTGCATGTTTTAACTGTGGAAAACAGGCATAACGGGCGGAACATACATGGAATAAGTGAGGAACAGCTTCAGAAAATGGCCGAAAAATTCAAGGTAAAATTACTGTAAAAACCACTTCTGAAAAAGGGACTTTAATTTAAGGAATTTTTACATTTTTTCTGATTTTCACGCATTTTTTTAACTGATAATGAAGGTTTAAAAATAGCGGATGGAGCCGGTTTTTCGAGCGGAAATATGTCAAAATCGCTTCTTTATCATTGAGTTATACTGATTGTCTGATAGTTACGATCAGGAAATTTGAGGTGTGAATAATACAACATTAAATCCAAGTTATATAAAATTCTGCACATGATCTTGAGCAACCTTTGTATTCATGAAAATCCCACTTTTGGAAATGCATGGAAAACAAAATCTGCGGTACATTATCCTTTTGGGTTGGTTATCATGGGTTTCGGTTCCATGCGTCGCGCAGGTCGAAGATAACCGGGAGAATTTCCGTATCGGTTTCAAAGCGGGGTTTAACAATTCCAATGTGTACGACGAGGCAGGCGATCAATTCGTAGCCAACAGCAAAACAGGTTTTGCTTTCGGAGGGTATATGTGTATTCCGTTTGACCGCACCGTTGGCTTTCAGCCTGAGGTTCTCGTATCACAGAAGGGATTTGATGCATCGGGCATGTATTTCGGCAACAGTTACAATTTTACCCGGACAACCACTTACCTGGATATTCCGCTCCAGCTTCAGGTGAAAGCCAGTCCCGCCCTGTCATTTGTCCTTGGTCCACAGTATTCCTACCTGATGAAAACCCGGGATGAATTCGGCAACGGCACCATTTCCCTGGTGCAGGAACAGCAAATAACCGAGGATAATTACAGGAAGAATATACTGGGATTCGTCATTGGCGGCGATGTCCACCTGAACTCCTTTATTCTTTCCGCCAGGGCCGGATGGGATATTACAAAAAACCATGGTGACGGCACTTCCAGCAATCCAAGATACAAGAACCACTGGCTGCAGCTGATGGCCGGAATCGAATTTTAGACAATTAATCAAACACTTATATAACATGAATAACGCTTTACGCACCAACAGGAACCAATCGCATATCATCATTGAGCTGATTGAATGCCAGGCCGATTCCAAAGTATCAACGACAGTTATCAAAAAATCAAACAACGTGGTTGACATGGTGACTTTCAAGACTAGTGAGGAAACAGTCATTGAATCATCCCTTTTTGATACATATGCCATGGTACTTGAAGGTAACCTTATTCTCAAAATCAACGGCAAATCAACAAAGATTCCCGCCGGCCAGGGTAAAGTGCTGCCTGCTTTTAATTCATATTACCTGAATTCCAAGCAACAGTTCAAGATCATGCTCACCACCGTCATACAAGGCGGATACTAGAATTATAAACATCATCAAAACGTAAAAAAATATATATCATGAACACAGGAAAAATTTTATTAGGCGTATTGGCAGGCGTAGCCGCCGGCGCTCTGATAGGCATCCTCTTTGCACCTGACAAAGGAGCCGAAACACGCAAAAAAATGGCAAAAAAAGGCAATGACTATGCCGAAGACCTTAAGTCAAAATTCAATGACTTCATTGAATCCATTACCGATACGTTCGACACAGCGAGTGAAGAAGTTGAAGATATGGTTAAAAAAGGCCGGTCAAAAGCAGACCAGTCAATGAGCTGAAACACCAGGCTCTTACAGGAT
>CALMKH010000144.1 GCA_937867025.1 uncultured Bacteroidota bacterium
GCATACACCGCAGCAATTAATGCTTAACCTTCCTGATATACTGCCTCACATATTCCACCCTCTCTGACGAAGGCGGGTGTGTGCTAAGCCAGCTCATGTACTTGCCGGTTTCTGAATGGTCTTCCTTTTTGGAGAACCGTTTAAGAAGACTCACAAAATCATCCGGGTCCAATTCGGCTTTGACCATATAATCAACAGCCGACATGTCGGCTTCTGTTTCCAGTTCACGGTCGTATGCCGTAGACGTCAGGTGTTTGAGTGCCTTTTTCACCACAACCTGGCCTTCAGGTCCCGAACTGGCTGAGATCAGCAGGCTCAGGCCGATCTCCCTGCTAAGCTTTTGAGTAATATGCCCGTGTTCCATATGCGCCAGCTCGTGCGCCAGAACGCCTGCAAGTTCGCCATCGTCGGCGCAGAAGGACAGCAGGCCGCTGTGAACTACGAGGTGCCCGTCGGGCAATGCAAAGGCATTGGGCTGGGAATCTTCAATGATGTGGGGTTTAATGTCCTGACGGTCGATCTTGTTCGGCTTGCACAATATATTCAGCAGGCTGTCGATACGATGTGAATTGCTGTCATCGTATAAGACCTCCTTTTCAATCTCAATGCTCTGCCAGATCAGATCCCCCAGCTTTTTTTCCATTTTGCGGTTGAATTCCTTCACTTTGAATACCGATATCCAGTCCACCTGCCGGAGGCCCAGGAATATTCCCGCGAAGAGGGCTGCCAGTAAAATGCCTTGAACAATTGTTTTCATGATCTGTCTGATGGTTTAACCAAAGCGTCCGTTAATCCCCCGTAAAACCACCAGCGTATATGCCTGCCCTTGCGGGTTTCGATAGCGGCGTATATGGTCACTATAAATTCTATGATGTTCACAAGGATGACCGTAAAAAGGTAAGCGATATAAGTATTGTCTACCTCTTTATGCCCCAGTATAATGTTCACTGTCCACCAAAACCCGAATGAGTTGATCATGAACAGCACAAACTGTGACAGCAACGCCTGGGTGCAATGCCAGCGCACATAATACGCACCCTTCCTGTTCGCCATAAAAAAGATAAACGTCGCAAGAAGATTGACAATCGGCAACGGCAGTCCCACGATGATGGCGACAATGGACATCAAATAGCTGTTTGAGGCTTTTTCAGCCTGCGCCTCGACTTCTATTCTTTTTGCAATAACGTTCATATGCCTTTATATATGTTCCATATCCAGTTGATCAGCATGAGTGTGGCCAATGGCCAGGCCAGGTACGGTCTTTTGATGTGTGAAACAAGAAACAGGCCCGCATCGCTTAAGAATGTCTTTCTGCTGAACAGCTCCGCAATAAGCGCTGCCGGCAGTAACAGCAAGACAAGTCCCAGCACATAACCCAGGGGATTGGCATGGAAAGCAGCGCTGAATTCGCCCTGGCACAGCAGCATGACAGAGCGCGTACTGCCGCATGAAGGACAGGGAAGACCAGTGCTCCGTTTTACCAGGCAGACAGTCATCCCGGTCGAATGTTCCCTGGCGATCAGGTTAGCGCATATCCATCCATAGCCTGTAAGACAGGCCAGCAGCAGGCTGATCTGCAGTCGTCTGTATGGCTGTATGGTGCGGATCAATACAGGAAAGGCTGTATTTTGGCCATGTTCACTTCTTTGGTAGCGTCCCTGATCATGAACCAGTCGACGATGGTCCATATACCCAAGCCTCCGCAGGTGAGGAGCTTGCCGATACCCATGCCGGTCTGGCCGATCAGGAACCTGTCGATGCCAAGTCCTCCTGCGAGGATGGACACGATCAGGCTGGTGGTGGGATCCTTGAAATCCAGGGTGGAGATCATGGCCCATTTGGAGTCATCCATGGCCAGCAGACGTTCCCTGATCTGCATGATAGCCCCGCTTTCGAAGTACTTTCCGTTTGACATGATGAACATGTCGACTTTTTGCGCATCCATACTATTTATTTATAAAATTGGTTACAAGTATATAGAAAACAAGCTTTAAAACAAATGAAATTTAATTTAACAGCTCTTTAGGATGAAAAAATACGCTTTTTAACGGATATTCTATATGACTTTGTTATCGCGGTTCTGGGTTTCCTGGCAAATCCCCAATACATCAGAAAAGGCCAGTCATGAATCTCTATGGAGAGTATCCACCTTATAAATCCGGTTTTTACAATTGTATTTTTTTATCTACCTTTGCGGCCTTTAAAAGGTCCCGTAGCTCAGTTGGATAGAGCAACAGATTTCTAATCTGTGGGTCAGGGGTTCGAATCCCTTCGGGATCACTGAAAAAAGCCTGAAAGTCGTTGATTTTCAGGCTTTTTAATTTTAAAATAATTTAGTGGGGGACAGATTGGGGGAAGGTT
>CALMKH010000145.1 GCA_937867025.1 uncultured Bacteroidota bacterium
AGCGCATTCAGCAGTTCGTTGAGCGTCGCGTCACTGCCCAGTATGGCGATCAGCAGGTCGGTGGTGGTATAACAGCCCTCGTCTATCATCTCCATCAGCCTGGTGATCTCATTGGATACGATCAGGTTGTGCATGGTGCTGCGGTCGCCTCCGGTATAATAGTCGCAGAAGTTCTCCAGCACCTGCTGTGCAAACTCGTTGTCATAATCCAGCAGGGTGTCGCCGTCATACATGTCCACCCATTCGTCCATATAACCCCGGTTGATGATGATACCCGCCAGGTCGGTGTAGAACTGGCTGCCTGCGAAATATTTCTTGATCAGCATAGCTAAACTATCGCTGTTCATCTGGTCGATCAGGCTGTTATTGATGTCCCTGTACAAGGAGGTATCGTTGGTGCTGATGCTGTTTTTCTTGGTATAGGTGGCCATCACGTTACCCTGGGCATCCCTGACATACCAGTGGTAATCCCAGCTGGATTCCACGGGGCCGTGCTTGACGATCTTCAATACTCTCTGCCCCATGGCATCGTACCGGAAGCTCAAGGCGGGTTTGGTGCTGCTGCCGGATCGTTTTATCTCTTCGATCTTGCCGTAAACGTTCCAGTAAATCGAGTCGATTTGTTCGGCACGGTCATAGGTCAGGTTACCTATTTTATCATACCTGTAGTTGCCGCTGCTCTCGTCGTCAATATCACCGGTGGTCGTTGTGCTGCTGACGGCATCATCCACATAAGTCAATTGATTGGTCCGGCTCTTGTAATTGTAACTTAGGCTGTCGATCTTGGTGGTTTTATTATACCTTACAAGTTTGGTGATATTGCCGTTCGCGTCGTATTTAAACGTCTCTTTCCAGGCTGCCTGTTTGTTGCCGCTGTTCCAGCTGTTTGTCGAGATGTTAATGCCGTTATAGGTATACACGGATTTTATCCGGTTCAGCTGGTCGTACCTGTACACGGTCGCCAATGGGCTGCCGCTGTTGGATGACAGCAATGAACTTACAGCGCTCACCATGTGGATGATGTTGCCGTTATACATATTGTTCGTAGAGCCTCCCAGCGGGCTGCTGCCTTTTGTGGCTTCAAAGCTGGTGGAGCCTATGCTCTTGTAATCGCCGTCAAACGTGCCTCCGCTGACATCGTTGTAATAGCCCAGCGTAAAGCCGTATGCGTCCCTGGCTGTGAGTTTTCTCAAAACGCCTGTGCCGTCCTGGCCAATATCGCGTGTGGCCTGGAGGGTGTTGCTGTTCACGCCTTTGAGCCAACCGTGTATGGTGTAGGCATAGTCCACGCCCTGTACGGCGTGCTCGCCTAATAATGTGCGTGCCAGCGGTCCGTGCTTGTAGTATTTGTATTCGGCGTCCCTGTCCCATATCACGCTGTCGGAGCTGGTTTCTGCGAGGGTCAGCCTGTTGTCGGCGTCGTAATCGTAGCGGTGGAACCACTGGTCGGCCTGCCCTGCCTGATAGGCCACGCAGTGCACCTTGCCGCTGATCAGGTCGTAGGTGTAGGTTAAATGCTTATACCGCGAGTTTACCATGTACATGTCGGGGAAATCGTGCACCAGGTGGTCCACGTTGCCGTGTATGTCGTAGCTGTAATGCGTGGCGCGCGAGTATTTGGTGCTGTCGGACGCATAGCCGTCGTAATAGGCTATGGTGCTCACGCGTCCTCTCAGGTTTCTCTGCCCTTCGGAAAACTGGCTGCCGGCCGCCGTCATCACGGTATAGTCATAGAAGGTTTTGGTGATTTGTGTCCTGGCAGTGCTCTTTGCCAGCCAGCGGTGGTAGAAGTTCACATCGCCCTTAATGGAGTCGGCGTTGGCCGCCCAGTGGCTGATCTCACCCACTTCGCTGATCCTGCCGAGGTTGTCGTATTTTGTATAGCTGTAGATCTTGTGCGTGGTGGTGCTTCGGGCTGCCTGCACGGCATTCTGGCTCAGCACCAGCCTTCCCAGCCTGTCATACCAGAACTGGCTGATGCCTCCGTCGGGGGTCTTCTGCCATATGAGCTGGTTCAGGGCGTTGTACTTGTAATTGGTGCCGTAGGTGTGCCATGTATTCACCATGGAGTCGTTGATAGTGCCATTGCGGTACGTGTTGATACTGTCTTGCTTGCCGCTGAGGTTGAGCTCTGTTACACCGAGCGGTGGCACGGTCCTCACAAGGTTGCCTGCCTGGTCGTAGTAATACAGGGTGCTGTGGTAGCGCTGCTGGAAGTTGCCGAATTTAACAGTTTCATTTGCTTTGCTCAGGCAATGCACCTGGTAGCGCTCGGATACGTCGCGGCGAATGCTGTCCATATATTTTTCGTACAGCAATGTAGCGTTGACAACGGCCTGTTCCACCCCTTCCTGTCCGCAGGGAGCTTCGTACTCGTCGTATTCGCGTGTATAAGGGCGCGGGCAGAGCAGGGTAGCCGGCAATGTGCAACACCTGTAGGCTTGCAGGCCGGGCACGTGCATGTTAAAGGTAAAGTACCGGTACAGGCTATCCCTGGCCTGTATGGAGAAGCTGCTGACCGTGCCCTGTGTAGCTATAGGCCTTGGTTGAATGAAGGTGTCTATACCGGCATTGAACGTTTTGAAAAAGTCGTTTGTATCCGAGCTTACAAAGATCATGTCGGAGGTAGTAGTATTGTATCGGATGGTGATGTTCCAACCCCCTTTCTCATTGGCGGCGTATTTGTATGCCGGTGCGTTCAGCACGGTGCCTTCTGGTTTTAAGGCATTCAGCAGCGAGGTGTAGCTTGAGTTCAGCGCGTAATTGGCCGAGTTCAGCTTTTTGTTCCTGGCTACCTGGCTCAGCAGGCGCACAATCTTCTGCAGTTTGTCAGAAGGCTCTTCGCAGACATACAGGCTGCGGTTGGAGCAACCGGGGCAGTCGCTTGCCCCGTCGTACACTTCCAGTGGCTTGCCGGTAGTATTCCTGAGATAGGTCTCCACGATCTCGGGTTTCAGGTCGGCGGAAGTGGCCAGTGAGTCGTGTTGGTAATTTTCCATATACCCGCGTATGGTGTCGCACGCATAGCAGGTGGTGTCACCGGCAGATATCAGGCATATGGCGTCGTCATCCGTATGCTGTACGAGCTGGGGTGTGTAGTATAGTTTCCTGATCTCGAAACCACCGCATTGCCTGGTCCATTTCTCCAGGGTGTCCATAAACTGCAGGCGTTGCATATGGCTCAGTGCGCTGAACTCAATCCGGGCCATCCAGGTGCCTGCCCCGGCATTTTCAAAATTGTCTTCGCTGTATACCACGCTGTTGATAACGGTGGAACTGAGGTCGGAGCTGCTGCTGAACAGGTTGGTTTTTACGGCGGTAAACCATGTTTCGAAATCATCCTTGCTGCAGGTTGCCGACAAGGTATTGGCGGAGTCGAGGTTGTATAAAACGATGTCCCAGTCCTTTCTGTAATGGATCATGTTTTTGAAGGCGCTGCAGTATGGCGAACTGAAATATTTACCGATACTGTCATGCAGCATCCTGATCTCGGAGGCACTATAGCCGGTGAAGACAAGGCAGTATTCGGTGCTGTCACTATACTTTGTGCTGGTGTAGGTAAATAGTTTTTCTGTCTGCTGCATCACGATGGCCAGCATGGTGTCGGCATGACCTGCACAGTCGCTGTTCTTTACCGATAGCCTGTAATCGCATTGCGGCAGGGGTATGAATTTACGGTTGCCGACTCCGCATTCGTCCCAGTGCGCCTGTATCTCAATAAAGCTTAAGGACGTATTCAGTTTGCGGTTGATGTAATTGGCTACCACGGTCTGGTAATTGGGGTGTGACGGGTGAAGCTTGGGGTATTCCGTGAACAGGCTGTCTGCCCAGCGTTTGGTCTCGGGACAAGTAAGGCAGTTGCAGTTGGCGGTAATGTCTTCGGGCAGGTAGAACAGGGCCTTGCCCTCAGCTGAAATGGAAGATATTTCGAAGAACTTCCAGCAGGAGCTCCAGCCTTTCAGGAAATGCCACGCAGTATCGCCTGGGCCGTTGATATCGCCAGCCATCAGGGTGAAATGATAACCTGCCATATCCACCTGGTTGTTCTTCATACCTTCGGCTATGGCCTGGGTATCTGGGGTAAATTGCTTCACTACTCGTATGCTGTCGAACACCCAGTTAGTGTCTGAACCGGTTTTCCTTAAGCTGAATTTGCAATATGCGCTGCCTCCGCCCAATTTGCCAGTTAGCACATGCTTGGTCTGCTGATCTTTGGTGTACAGGCTTCCGGAAGATTCGGGGAAAAGTCCCTCCCAATACCCGCTGAACGGCTGGGTCTTGCGGAACAGACGTATATCTTTAGGTGAGGCCGTAACATGGTCCTTGGTTTTTGTCAGGCCTTTCATCATGTCCATGAAGGGAGCGATAAACTCGTCGTTATGCCCGATATTGACCGTTACATTACTGAGCCTTGACATGCCCCCCGATCCCGGCGTAATGAATACATCCTTGTACATGACCGGCACCTCCGTATAACGGACAAGCGGGTTACATTCCGCCTTGCACTGTTTTTTTATAGTGAGGGTAACCGAATCAGTAGGATGGCTCCTGTTATACGCAGTGATGATATAACTGCCGAGCTCTTCACTCCACCTGTAATGGTTTAAGGAATCGATCTCGTTGATGGTGGGCCTTGGGCCTGTTCCCAGGTGTTTGAAAGGATCGCCGAATGATGTGAAGCATGTGGAGTCGCTCTTGACATCACATACGGCTCCTATCCAGAAACCGCCCACGAAATGCGGGTGGTTGTTGTAGTTGTTGCTCCATATGGTATCATAATAGGTATCACCACCCACCACAAAGCTGCTGACTGTGAATGTCGGGTTCCTCCACCAGTAGTTATCGCCAACAGTATTTATAAAATCTTTCAGCAAATGATAATCATTAGCCTGGGTCAGGAAATCCACCGCGCGGTTAGGGCTGCAGTGGAAGGTCCTGGCATCGGTGGTCAGGAAGCGCTTGACGCTGTCTCCCGCCTGTATGCCGGGAGCGGTGGGTTTCCACCAGAACTTCCGGTCCCTCATCATCTCATTCAGCACGTTGATCATATACTTGTCTTTAGGCTCTTTATAATTCCTGTAATAAGCAGGACATGAGCCATACCTGAGATAATATGTATTGGTTTTGTCGGTTATGATGTTAGGAAATCCGGCCCAACCGCATTCGCCTACCAGCATTTCGATATCTTTTGCCGAGAAAGAAGTGAAATATTTGCTGTTGAAATATACGGCAAAAGCTTCCAGGTCCTGCGGCGCAAGGCTTGGATCGCATTTCCCGATATTGTTGAAGCAGGTGTTGTAAATGGTCACGAAATGGCTGCTGTTGTCAAGCTTGTACAGCCTGTATGAAAATACACCAGGACTTATGGATTTGATCACAGCGCTCCTGCTGGTATCGATACCTGTATAGAGCGCGGTGTTGGGGTCCATCCTGAACGAGAAGGTGCAGCCGTTGGATACGGATCCGTTATAGACCACGAACGTGCGCTCATTCAGCCAGTTAGGCTGCGACCTCAGCTTGAGCTTGATGCTTGAGGCCGTACCGCCCAGCACCGGAACAAAAAGCTTGTTGGCGATATTGGTCCACTTGCCGAAGTTCATGGTGATGATATTGGTATCATTGAACCGGTTGTAGTCTACCAGGGCATTGATAAAATCATTCACAAGCAATCCCTGCGTGCTCAGTTCCAGTGAATCCTTTTTTCTGTAACAGCCCTTGAACTGCTGTATTTCTTCCTTCACGCGGTTGCATATGCACTCGTTGGCTTCCTGGGGTTTGTCATTGTCGTAATCTGTGGTATATGACCTGGGTGCGGATATCAGGTCGATATTGCACAACTCGGTTTTGTAGTTGCTGCCGATAAAATGTTTTAGCACCGCCTCAAAACTTTTGAACCTTTGGCCAGTCGAAAACGGTGGTGGTATATCAGTGGTCCCCAATGCATTCGGGAACAGCGGGTTGGTGCTGCCTTTTTTGCAGACATCTTTCAGCCAGTAAAGTATGGAATCCCTGTGCGTGCTGTAATTGGCACAGAGGCTAAGAGCTTCATCCCACGCGGCAGCCAGGGTTTCGCAGGTCCCGAAGGTCTTGAGTGAATCCGTCAGCTTGGTCTTGGTCTGAGCATTTGACAGGTCATAGGCTTTATAAGGATCATCATCCTTGAATTTATAGCGTATGAAGTGCGACACCTTGGTGTGGAACGAATCGGTTGTTGGCAGGTTGCGTCCTATATAATGTTTGCAATAGCCATTCTCAGTAGTAAGGGAATTCATCCAGCTTTCCACATACCTGCTCTTGATCTGGAAGTACATGCTGCGGAACTTGTTCCAGTAATTATCACGGCCAATCTCGTCATTCATCCAGTTGTTAAGTGTCGTGCCGTTATTATAATAATATTTGAAGCAGGTTTCCCTGGTCAGGCTGTCGCTGATGTTTTCACAATACCCCGTTGCCATGGCAAACTGCCAGAGGTTGACTGTAGATGTGCCAGTCTTCAACGGATCTTTATTGGCTCCCTCCGTAAAATCATCAAGGTCGGTAACCTTGGGTTCGAAGGTTGAATAAGTGGCTTTGTTAGTACCGTTGGGCCATATAAACAACGGATCATTGTTGAGTTCCGTATGTGTGCTGAAATTGCCCAAGGGGTTGAGGTACCCGTAGTATTCGGCAGTATCGTAGCTTTCTATTTCGCCCATTGCTTCATCGTATACATAGCTGGCCTGGAGCGAATCCATGCAGAACTTGTAATAGCAGTATTCGGGGTGATACGGGAACAGCGCATCAGCCCAGCTTTCCTTATAGTGTTCCACGAATGAAGTGATGTCCATTTCAGGTGGTATGTTTGCCACCCCGTTGATCCATACAGTATCGGTCTTGCCGCTTTCATCTTTGAAGTTCGCCGGACTGATATAGGAATACATGGGGTAACCACCGCTCCATAAGCGGAGTATATTGGTGCTGTCAAGATCATCTGCAAGGTCATCGGAAAAATATTGTCCGCCTGGCATAAGGTCCTCCAGCATCAGCTGTTTCCTGGAATCGCAATAGCTCATGGTGTCCGAAAAGCAGGTTTCACATTCGCAATCGCTGGTATCCATTTTTTCCAGTTCATCGTCAATGAAATCAGTGATGGTCTTATAGCATGATGAGTCGGCCGCCAGGACAGCTTCCACTTTTGCTGCCAGGGAATCGGTGTTCACGGTCAGTCTTTTCGTAAGGGTATATCCACCCTGTGCAAGGGTGAACGCAATGGAATCACCGCTGGTGGTGACAGAACCCAGGATGGCGCTTACACTATCGTCCAGGTTAAATACCAGGTTGGAGCATGACATGTCGCTGAGTCTTCCAATGGGTCTCTTGAAATACAATAGCGCCGATGTGTCACAAGTGCTTTGCAGCCTTACCTCCAGATCGTACCGGCAGGTGTAGCACTGGTTCACGCCCAGGCAGCCGAAAAGGAAATCCGGTGCTTCCAACCGGTAAAATATTTTATGGGTACCGGCTGTCAGGACGTTGAAATTGTAATCTACTACGATCGAGCTGCCCTTCATCCTGCTATTGGGCGTCAGGTCGGTCATCTCGTACTTGGAAGTTACAAAGTTGTTCAGTGTATCGGTCACGCCGGGCACGCCGCCTGTTAATGAGGTAGCTACCACTCTGCCATGCTGATCTATGTATGAAATGCTCACCTGCCCGTTGGGATCCACCACGGCATTCTTTTTATAGTGATTGGCTATTCCCACTTCATTGCCGAATACACGGTCGAGCTCAGCCTGGTTGGCTGTGCCATATGTATATTTGGTTTCATGACCGCTGCCCAGCTGGTGTGCTATGCCTATGCCGCCCTGTGCCAATACACGCCCTGTAGGGTCAGGCATCAGCTGGGTCTGCACCATGGGATAGCCAGCTGCATCAGGTATGGCTGCATTTTCGCCCGTCTTGTCGGGGTTGTTGCTTGAATAATACCGACCTGCCCCGCTGGTGCTGTCTAGCCGCCTGGCTTTATAATTGCCGTTGCACTTGTCCATCATGGTGGTGGAGGTGTCGAAGTCGTGAGCCGAATAGGCAGCGCCCGCCAGGTTCTTGTTGAATTTTTTGTAATACTGTATGGTGTTGCTGTCCGATGGTGCGGGTATGATCTTGATCGCTTCGCGCCCGTGATGGTCGTAAACGCTCTCGTCCACCAAGGCAAACCCGTTGGTGTTGGAAAGCGTGACTCCCTGCCTGCGCTTTAAGGATCCGTCAAAGTAGTTGACTACTTCTTTCTTCAGGCCCTTCTCTGCAAATGCCACCTGGTAGTCCCAGTTCTTGCCCATGGCTTCGTGGGAAGTGATATATACTTTATTGGTGGTATAGTCATCTATATATCCCTTTGAAGCAAAGGAAGGTTTCCAGTTGCTGTACTTGTTGTATTTGAAATATACTGAATCCGGCTTGACGCGGCGCACACGGTACAGTATGACTCCGGCATCGTACACGGTATTGATGTCGTAATATGTCTGCGACAATAATACCCTGGAGCTGTTGTGCGTGAAATCGTATTTCACAGAGTCAGGATGTACGCCGGCCGTATCAACATAGGCCCATTCCAGCTCGTACTGTACAGGAGAACTTGTATCCGGGGGCGTCCAACTTATCCGTAACCTGCTGGCGGCTGTAAACCCGTGTGTTATTGACGTCACCGGGAGGCTGTAATTATTTTTGTAATAACGTTCGACGATGATCTCCGATTCGATATTGAAATTGGTCTGCATGGTGGAGATGCTGAACGAGGCCGGATTGACCAGGGCGCTGTCGAGTATGCTGTTGATCTTGATGGCGAACCTGTGGCAATGCCTGAACTGGTAGACTGCCTTGTCAATATAGGCCTTATGCGAAGCGGGGTCGTATGAGAACCGCATCGTCACATTAAATGTGCCGTGCAGACCTTTGGCATCCCAGGTATCGATGGTCATGTTGAACAGGTAGTCGAACTTCTGCATCGACTTCGTCGTATCCTTGATGCTGATGCTGATGCGGTTATACACGCTGCGGTGCTTGTACCTGATTTTCCAGGCCGCCCCTGCAGCGGTCAATTCGCCATAACGGTTATCCGTTACGGTGTCGATCTTGTTGGCGTAGCTGCCACTTTGACTCAACCGCGCCTTGACGTTCTCCCCCGAGCGGATGACGGAAAAGATTTCGGGCACAAACTGGGCTTTGATGCCGGGTATTGCCAGCATGGTTATAGCCAGGCAAAGGGCCCTGCATACGTGCATGTGTTTATTCAAAATCGATTTCATAGTGTTTATAGGATTTTGTGGCGATTAACTTCTTGTTTTCCGTTCTGAAATATTTGCTCACGTCAAACCATTTCTGATCGACAGGCTCGTTCAGTTTTATATTATCATACACGATAGCTATATACTCGGGGATGTCTTCATCCGTTGTAGCTTTCGTGCCCACCGGAGCTTCAGCGAAGGTGGAAGCGGAGGCACCGATCTCACCTTCCGTCTCTTCAAGAAAAATGTCCTGGTAAGGATACAGGTGCAGCCGTCTCAGCATTTTGGTTTTTGTGTCATAAATGAGTTCTGTCCTGTAATAATGCGAGGTCGGCCACTCCATACTCAGCCTGGCTGTTTTGTCATCTAGTTTTTCATACAGTACGCTGCTGTCCGGCAGGTTCACCAGCGAATCGAGATCGGACAGGAAACCAAACCTGAAAAAGTTAACGGCCTCCCTTGTATCCAGCCCGGTCCTTTCCACGAACATCATGCGTTCGCTGTGATCGATCGCCACGAAAAAATCCTTGTTCAGTATATTTTCCGATGCAATGGATCTGACATACAGGTGCATGGAGTCCTTAACATACCTTCCCCGAAAAGAACCCATGTCGGTAGTTTTATCGCTGCCGATAAGCACGGTGGTGAATTCGGCATCCAGGGTCTTTGCCTCCTGGAACGGTTTTATCACCGATATGAGTTCCTGTATGGCAAAAAGGTCTGCTCGTTTCTCCAGTGGCTGCTGCGGAGTTTTTTCGGCAAAGAAATATCTGTATCCGCCGTATGCCAGGGCGCTTAATGATACGGCTAGCGCTGCAATGATGATGATGATCTGCTTTTTCATGGTGTTTATGGTGTGGTTTTCCTGATCGATTTTCTTGATTCCTGTATGGTCATAATGCCTTTTTCGGTTTCACGTTTTACGCGAACGAGACTGCCTTCATCGTCGTATTCATAAAACGTTGCATAGTTGTTGTCGTCAAGTTCGGCCATTACTTTCAGCAGTACGGGATCATATACATGACCTGCCATTTTCGAGTCGAACGGATGCACGCGGATGTCATCGAAGTAGGCCAGCACGCTGCCGCTGTTCACCAGTGTCACCTTGATGCTGTCGGCGCCGGCCGGAATGGTGAACGTGCCGTCTATCCGCTGCCAGCTCTCTATGATCATTCCTGCCGCATAAAAGTCTTCGTCCACAACCGCCGAACCTCCGTTGTATACCTTGACGTTCAGGTAGGCGTCTTCATAGGTGTTGGCCGCATGGCGGTCGGCATGTTTTTCATACACCCAGCCCGATATCACGTATTTCCCGGCTGTGGGAGCGAAAGGCGTGATGAGCTTGTCCATGCTGCTGATACGGAAGAGATTGGTGTCGCCGGCATAAAATGCCATGCTGCCGTAATCGATCGTTCTGACATTGCTGTGTGATTTGGCCGGTTTAACGCACATGCTGTAAAAACCTGTATGAGCGGTGTCTTTAGCTATCCGTGCATCGGTGGAGAAGACTGGGGGTATAGGAAGGTACACCTTCACCAGGCGGTTGGCGTTGTCCTCGACCCATCTTTCCTCCTGGCCAAGGGAAAGCCCGTCCCTGAAATCGAAATGGTCTTGCCTGCCGCACCAGGCAAGCGGGGTATAATAATCCTCGAAATTATCGAAACCTATCTGGCAGTGCCTGGCATTTCCGGCCTGCGCTGTCACCAGCATGTTGTTGTAGCCAAACAGTTGCGAGGAATAAATGCCGAGTGCATCCTGTTCCTCCAGGCCGTTGCCCTCAGGGGCGTAAAGTGTAGCTGAGCCTGTGGAAACCCATTTGCCGGCATTGGCGGTGTTGCGTTCCAGTCCGTTCGTATAATCGGTCTTAAATTTCCAGAACGGCTGGTAACCCGTGATCATGCCGTCTTCGCGGATACTGGTGTTGTAGTTCTTTTTAGCTTTGTATGTCCTGTCCGAGTTATAGGCAAAGGCTTCTTTCTGGCGCCATACCCCGCGTATATTGTTCACAAAAGGATTGATGTTTCTGCCGGCGACGTAATCGCAGTTTGGTACGTAATAACAATCTGTGTCAAAAAAGCACTGGTTGCTGAACGATATGGTGAATTCACAGGAATCATCATCTTTATAACCCTTGAACTTGGCTGTTGAAGTCATGATGTTGTATAATGTGCCTATAGATTCCAGTTCGTTGAACGTCATGCAACCGGGTATGGTTGGATTTACCCCTATTTCGCATACAATATCCAATGGGTATTGCGTATTGCCACTTCCGCAGTGGTATTTGGCCTTAAAGAAAAAGCTGCTGGGATCTGAATACAGGCTGCCGAAAAAGATAGTGTCTACGGTTTTTTCCATCTGGGGACAGTAATTGAGAACTTCGCTTGCCTCTTGCCTTGCATACCTTTCTATGCTTTCTCTCAGCACCCCGGTATAATTTCCAAGTGTGTTGACTGGTGGTGGCCAGTTGCTTCCGTTATATACATATTCATCGGAATTTCCGGTAGCAACTATAGACTGTAACAGGCTGAACATTTCCTGGACCCCGAGCTTGAATGTATCGCATACTTGGTTCAACTGGATGGCTTTATTCAGGTAGCCCTGCCATTCATCTGTAAATACGGCCGCGCTGCTCTGAACGATCCTGGAGGTGAGCTTCAGTCTCTTGGTGGAATCGTGACTGACGCGCTGATAAATATCCTTGTTCATGGTCGTGATGGCACCTACCGGAACAGCGCTCAGATTCCTTCTTCCTGACCGTATCACGCGCACATGCCATGCACCGGATGATACTGCTGCCCCGGTAATATCTATTATCCGAAGTTTTTTATACTTACCGCTGGTATATTTTTCAGCTTTCAGCACCCAGCCACGGATATAATTGCCGTCTTTTTTCATCAGCAGTTCATCACCTTCCACAAACATATTGTAAGAGGCTGTACTCAATGACAAGGTGTCAACATTCCCACCGCTTCCCAATGTGATCTCCTCCTCATAATCCATGTTCTTGTAGGCCGGCCCCATGCGGTCGTATGCCAGGTGCGCCGGATACGTGAAGTTATAGATCGGATCATTGAATTCATTGGTGGTGGCTGTCAGCAGCACTTGCCCGGTTTGCTCGTCCCATACCAGGTTTTTTGTACTGACAGTGGATGAATGGTCGTACGCTACCGTTTCCTCGAGAATGCCGTATTGCTGGATCACTTTCGTAACCACCGCGCTCTGGAGCAGGTCCTGGGTGACACTGTATTTCGGATACGGGCATGGAACGGTCATGATCAGGAAATTCTCCAGGTTGAAGTCCAGTCCCGCGTGTTCGAAATGCGATTTGGATTCTCTTGTGTCCACTGCAATATCGTAAGAGGAGCCTATCTCTTTCTGTTCGAGAATGCCGTTCTCCTTCATCACCCATACGGTGTTAT
>CALMKH010000146.1 GCA_937867025.1 uncultured Bacteroidota bacterium
GGGAAAGGGTGAAGCGAAATCCTGTGGGGGCGGCAATCTGAAAGCAATCAGTTAAGCTCCTCCAGCTTCAATATCCTATCCGGCTGAAACTGGCCCTTTTCATTCTTTTTCACGGTGCAGCATTCGTTAATGGGATCGTGTTCGAAAAACAGGATATAATTATTGGCTACGGCCTCGTCAAGTAATATCTGCTTGTCAGTCATGGCTTCGAGCGGCTTAATGTCGTAAGCCATGATATAGTTCACAGGCAGGTGGTACATTGAAGGGATAAGGTCGGCGCAAAACACGATGGTTTGTCCCTTGTAATTCACCTGCGGAAGCATCATGGCCTCGGTATGACCGTACACGGTTCGTATGTTCACAAATGAAGCGATATCTTCCGGCCTGTCAACGAATTTAAGTTGTCCGCTCTCCTGTATAGGGATTATATTCTCCTGCAGGAAGCTCGGTTTTTCGCGCGGATTGCTGTTAAGGGCATGATTCCAATGTTCGTTATTGCTCCAGTATACGGCATTCTTGAACGCCGTGCGATAGGCGCTCCTGTCATCGTTCCATTCAATGCTTCCCCCGCAGTGGTCGAAATGCAGGTGTGAAAGCACGACATCCGTAATGTCATCGCGATGAAATCCCAGTTTTTGAAGCGATTTGTCAAGCGTGTCATCGCCGTTAAGGTAGTAATAACCGAAAAACTTATCACTCTGTTTATTGCCAATGCCGTTGTCCACCAGTATCAGCCTGTTGCCATCCTCGATCAGGAGGCAGCGCATAGCCCAGTTGCACATGTTGTTGCCATCAGCCGGATTGAGTTTGTTCCAGATGGTTTTAGGCACGACGCCAAACATGGCGCCCCCGTCGAGTTTGAAAAAACCGGTATCTATCGTATAGAGATGCATAATACAGGAAACAAAATTAAGGATTTAAATATTAAGTATAAATTTTTAGATGCCCGGCCTTGTCATTACCGTACACTATCCGTTGTCTTCAAAGGACTGTTCGCGATGCATGGCCACATATATATCAACCCTGGAAGATTCCGAACCAAATGAAGCGGCATCATACACCTCAAAATCCGATGTAAAAGCCCTGTTTATGGTCTTATTATTCCATATGTCTGTCCAGGTGTTGATGACAATATCAGGCAACCTGCCTTCAACCGTGTAGCGTGTATATGTGGAATCCCCAAGGTCTTTTACAGTTAAGCCCTGTGGGATATTATCCGTTATGGAAACCTTGCACCCTAAAATGGTTGTATATTCTCCTGAATGGTCCGATTCATAATCGGTGTAAACCGCATATATGTCATTGCCGTCCCTGTCAGGAATGTTATCCATGATCTGTTCCCTGAAAAATCTGTCCCAGAGATGTTTCAGGTCTTTACCGGCCCGGCCATCTGCGTTTTTTGTCCGGACCTCTATACCCATCACCCTGAAAGGAGGAATCGTTGCAATGCTGTTCATTTTTTTGTCTTTTTGTTATTGGCAAAAATAATTCTAAAGTTACAGATCGTAAAGCAATACCTTGTCAATATTCTTCAGAAAGTTTCCCGGACCTATGACATATTACGAGTGGTCTTTGTGGCAAAAAATTGGCCTGCACCAACAGTCTGGCATACAGCAGCAATAAACTTGGCAATACCATTCCTTTACTTTAATTTCGCGTCCTATAAATTAATTCTTAAGTGATATGAAATATGATATTATAGTTGTTGGCAGCGGCCCCGGGGGTTATGTAGCAGCCATTCGCGCGTCACAATTAGGTAAAAATGTTGCCATTGTTGAAAAAGCTGAATTAGGCGGCATCTGCCTCAACTGGGGTTGTATCCCTACCAAGGCGCTTCTGAAATCAGCACAGGTGTTTGAGTACCTTAAACACAGCGCCGACTACGGTATCACAGCTGCCGATCCAAAAGTGGACTTCGAAGGCGTGGTGAAACGCAGCAGGGCTGTCGCCACAGGGATGAGCAAGGGGGTTGAGTTCCTTATGAAAAAGAACAAGGTCACCGTCATCAGGGGTACAGCTAAACTTGCAGCGGGAAAAAAGGTGGAAGTGGATAATGAAGGAAAGAAAGAAACCCACGAAGCCGATCATATCATTCTGGCTACTGGAGCCCGCAGCCGCGAATTACCCGGAGTAAAGCAGGACGGCAAGAAAATTATCGGTTACCGCGAAGCCATGGTATTGCCGCAACAGCCCAAAAGCATGGTTGTGATAGGTTCGGGCGCCATAGGTATGGAATTTGCTTATTTCTATAATGCCATAGGCACCAAGATCACCGTCGTGGAGTTCATGCCGCGCATACTGCCTGTGGAAGACGAAGAAGTGAGCAAGCTCATGGAAAAGGAATACAAGAAAGCAGGCATGGAAATCATGGTGGACAGCGCCGTGGAAAGTGTTGACACATCTGGCAAGGGCTGCAAAGTGAATATCAAGACCAAGTCAGGCAATGTCACGGTTGAATGTGATATAGTGCTGTCAGCCGCAGGTATTGTCACCAATCTTGAAAATCTCGGGCTTGAAACCCTCGGCGTCAAAACCGACAAAGGCAAGGTTGTGGTGGATGATTATTATAAAACCAATGTGCCTGGCATATATGCCATCGGCGATATTGTTCACGGTCCTGCCCTGGCCCACGTTGCCAGCGCTGAAGGCATTATCTGCGTTGAGGCCATTGCCGGTCAGCATCCCCATCCGCTGAATTACAACAATATCCCTGGCTGCACATACTGCCATCCTGAAATTGCCTCCGTAGGGTATACCGAAGCACAGGCAAAAGAAAAAGGATACGAGATCAAAGTGGGCAAATTCCCGTTCTCGGCCAGCGGAAAAGCCAGCGCCGGCGGGCACAAGGTTGGTTTTGTGAAGGTGATATTTGACGCCAAATACGGCGAATGGCTCGGATGCCATATGGTTGGCGAAGGCGTAACCGATATGGTTGCCGAGGTGGTGGTAGCGAGGAACCTGGAAACTACCGGACACGAAATCATCAAGTCCGTGCATCCGCATCCAACCATGAGCGAAGCCATCATGGAGGCTGTAGCCCAGGCTTATGGTGAATGCATACATTTGTAGAGAATTAATGGTTTTTTTGGACGATGGGTATTCGTACTGCCGTCCCTGAACTTTTAACGATAACTGATAACCCCTTCTATGGACATAAAAGAACAACTCCGTCAGATACTCTCCAGGCGCATCATGATTATTGATGGCGCTATGGGCACCATGATACAAACCTATAAGCTTACAGAAGAGCAATACAGGGGCGAGCGTTTTAAAGATATTACCCAGCCTGTAAAGGGAAATAACGACCTGCTGGTGCTAACCCAGCCGCAAATTATCAAGGAGATTCATGCCAAATTCCTTGATGCTGGGGCGGATATCATTGAGACTAACACCTTCAATGCACAGGCGGTTTCCCTGGAGGATTACAAGATGGGGGACCTGGCGTATGAGATCAATTTTGAAGCGGCCAGGATTGCTAAGGAAGTGGCGGCGGAATATACCGCAAAGGATCCTTCCAAGCCCCGTTTTGTGGCAGGGGCGATTGGTCCCACCACTAAAATGACTTCCATGTCGCCAGACGTGAATAATCCCGGGTTCAGGGCGCTTACGTTCCAGGAACTTGTGGATGCTTTCACCGTGCAGATCAATGGTTTACTGGATGGGGGAGCCGACATGATACTTCTGGAAACAGTTACGGATACCCTGAATGTAAAGGCAGGATTGTTTGCCGCCAATACCATTAAGGAAGAGCGCGGTATCGATTTCCCCATCATGGTGTCAGGAACTATTACGGACGCCAGCGGGCGAACACTCAGCGGCCAGACTCCGGAGGCCTTCTGGAACTCTGTTTCACATGCCGATCTGCTGAGCATAGGCCTGAACTGCGCATTGGGTGCAAAAGATATGATACCTCATATTGCCGAACTGAGCAAAGTGGCCTGGGTGTACGTCACAGCATATCCGAATGCGGGACTGCCGAACGAATTCGGCCAGTACGATGAATCTCCGGAGGCCATGGCCAAAGTGGTTGAACAGTTTTTAAAGGAAGGATGGGTCAATATGATAGGCGGCTGCTGCGGCACCACTCCCGATCATATCAGGGCCATTGCCGAGAAAGCCAGGAATTATGCGCCCCGGGAAGTCCCTGCATTAGCCATGTAATTTCTCTATGAGGTATCTCGCCTTTTTCTGTTCAGTAGTGTTGCATCCGCTTATCCTCTTGACAGCCGGGCTTATATCCGTACTCAGGGTTCACCCGTATTACAAAAGCAAGTTTTACGACCAGCAATTCCAGACAATAATGGCGTTCATTGCGGTGAACGTGATCGTTATGCCTTTCCTGGCGGTTTATTTGCTGAAGAGATTCCGTTTTATCGACAATATGTCAATAGATAATCCTAAACAGAGGCCCCTTCCATATGTCATCATAAGCCTGTTACTTGCCTATACCGGGTTTAACCTGTATAAAAATGAGTTTACAGGTCTGCCCCTGGTATTCCTGTTTGCAACGGTTATCTGTATCATACTCAATATTGTGATCAATTTCAGGTTTATGATCAGTTCGCATGCCATTGCGTCAGGAGGCTTGCTGGGCATGTTCGTTTACCTGACACTTCTTGAGCATGTATCGGTATTCAACTGGTTCCTGGTGGGGTCCATACTTATTGCGGGCCTCAGCGGCTGGGCAAGGCTGAGATTGAACGCACATACCGAAAAACAGGTATATTCGGGATATATACTGGGCCTGGCGGTAGTTATACCGATGTGTTATTTCTTCGGATAAGAATACCGTGAAATACAGAAGTTCAGGAATGAAGTTCACCTCCGGGTTGCAGGATGTGTTATTCTGGTACTGTCAGAGGCTTTTTGGATTTTGAATCGTGACAACCGGAATTTAGTTAAAAAAAACTCCGGATTTAACATGAACTGCAAACCCTGACCCCTACCCTGTATCCTATCTCCTGTATCCTATTCCCTTACTTGCTTGTCATGGACATGGCGGCTTCATATCTTCTGCCCACTTCTTCCCAGTTGATGACGTTATAGAAAGCGGCGATGTAATCCGGCCTGCGGTTCTGGTAGTGAAGGTAATAGGCATGTTCCCATACGTCAAGACCCAGGATGGGAGTGCCTGAACAGCCTGTGTCGATGTCCATCAGGGGGTTATCCTGGTTGGCTGTGCTGCAAATGGCCAATTTGCCGTCTTTTACGCAGAGCCATGCCCATCCGCTTCCGAAACGTGTGGTAGCAGCCTTGGTGAAATCTTCTTTGAATTTATCAAATCCGCCGAGGTCGCTGGCAATAGCATCCGCCAGTTTGCCTTCCGGTCCGGTGCCATCGTTCTTTTTTAATATGGTCCAAAACAGGCTGTGGTTATAGTGCCCGCCGCCGTTATTCCTCACTGCTGCCGGATATTTGCTGATGTTTTTGCAGATTTCCTCTATGCTTTTATTCTCGGCGTCCGTACCTGCTATAGCAGCGTTAAGGTTGGTGACATATGCGTTGTGATGCTTGCTGTGGTGGATTTCCATGGTTTTTGCATCGATATACGATTCAAGGGCATCGTATGAATAATTGAGTTCGGGGAGTGTAAATGCCATAATTTTTATGATTAGACTGCAAACTTAAAACTTCCCTGATAAGGAGAAAAATAAATTTGGTTGATAAAGGTATTTATATTTTCGCAAACTTACGCTGAATGCCTTAGTTTGGCAGGGTTTTTGCTGCATAAAGAAATATCGTAAAACGTTTAAAATTATAGTCTTTTAACGAAAAAAAGGTATATTTGCAACCTTTTGAAAAAAAGTAAGACTATCGACAATCGACAAAAATGAGACAGCTTAAAATATCAAAACAGTTCACCAACCGTGAAAACAAATCCCTGGATAAATATCTGAACGAGATATCCAAGGTGCAGATGATAGATGCGCAGGAAGAGGTTGAACTGGCCCGCAGAATCCGGGAAGGTGACCAGGCAGCCCTCGAAAGGCTGGTGAATGCCAACCTCAGATTCGTGGTTTCAGTAAGCAAGCAATACCAGAACCAGGGACTTACGCTAGGGGACCTGATCAACGAGGGTAACCTTGGACTTATCAAAGCCGCAAAAAGGTTTGACGAAACCCGCGGTTTTAAATTCATTTCATACGCGGTGTGGTGGATACGCCAATCCATCCTCCAGGCTTTGGCCGATCAGTCGCGTATTGTGCGCCTGCCTTTGAACAAGGTGGGATCCATCGGAAGGATCAGTGCAGCAGCAGCCAAGCTCGAGCAGGAGTTCGAACGCGAGCCGACTGCTGAAGAAATAGCCACTGTGCTCGAAATCCCGATTATTGAAGTGGAAAATGCCCTTAAATCAAGCGGCAGGCATTTGTCTATTGACGCTCCACTGACGGAAGGTGAGGATAATACGCTCCTGGGCGTGCTCGATAACAACGATGAGCCAAACCCGGATGTACCCCTCATGAACGAGTCGCTGCAGAAAGAAATCAACCGCGTAATATCGACCCTCAGCGAAAAAGAACGCGATGTGCTGAGGTACTATTACGGACTTGACGGCGGCCCTGCCCATACCCTGGAAGATATTTCGGAAAAGGTAGGCCTTACCCGCGAACGTGTCCGCCAGATCAAGGAAAAGGCGCTCAGAAGGCTCAGGAAATCTTCAAAGAGCAAAATCCTTAAGACCTATTTGGGTTAAAATTGAATTACAACATATTGAGAAGGGGGCTTTAAGCCCCTTTTTTATTGCCAGGGATGTTGTCAAATGAGTATTTCAAAGTAACACAATTGACAAAGCAGCAATGAATAATGAACAATTAATAATGGACAATTGAGGGTTGTAACCAATACATTTTTTTGTTTGCTCATGTTAATGATGGAAGTATAAGTCTTGGTATCACGTTGATCATGTCTTCATTGATAAAAAGCAGCTTCATCATTCTTATTACTTGTTCATTATTCATCATTTTCCACCTTACAATCTCGTTGTCAACTGGAAATCCACCGGAAAATGGACCTTATCGACAGAATTATCCACAATCATAACATAAGGTTCATGAAGTCATAATACAGAGGTAATGGCATTGGCCGAATTTTGTGTTAATGAAGAAATTACTGGATATAGCGTTCATACTGATCTCGGAATTGTTCTTTAAGTCCATAAGCCATTGTTTAAGAAAATGACGGAAAAAAGAAGGTTAAAAATAGCAGTTGTATCAGACATCCATCTTGGAACATACGGCTGCCGCGCCAAAGAGGTTTTACACTACCTTAAAAGCATAGAACCTGAAACCCTCATACTCAATGGCGATATTATCGACATCTGGCAGTTCTCTAAAAAGTATTTCCCTAAAAGTCACATGAAAGTGGTGAGGTATATACTCAAACTGGCAGGAAGGGGAACGCAGATTTATTACATCACCGGCAATCATGACGAAATGCTGCGTAAATTTGCCGATATGGATTTTGGTAATATTCGGCTTGTGAACAAGCTTACCCTCGATGTGGAAGGTCATAAAACCTGTTTCTTCCACGGCGATGTGTTCGATTTCAGCATACAGCATGCCAAATGGCTTGCCAAACTCGGAGGTACCTGTTACGATGCGCTGATCATACTCAATACGTTTATTAATTACATTTCAATGAAATTTGGCGGCAAACGCGTGTCCCTTTCCAAAAAGATCAAGATGAGTGTCAAACAGGCCCTTTCCTTTATCAATGATTTTGAGGAAGCATGCGCCAATTATGCCATCAACGAGCAATGCAAAACAGTGGTGTGCGGTCATATTCACCAGCCCAGCCACAGGGAAATCTCCACACCCGACGGTTCGGTGCTCTACCTCAACAGCGGTGACTGGGTGGAGAGCCTTACCTCCCTCGAATATAATAAAGGTAAATGGTCAGTCTATAACTACATGGACGACCTGGCAGTTAAAACCATCGAGCATGAAGTGGAGGAAGAGGCAGGTGTGCACGATCTGCTGATGGAGTTTAATATCAATCCCTTAACGCGCCTGGCAAAGTCAGCCTGATACAAACCATTGAAGGCCGCCGATTTTGGAGAAACATTTTACTGGGGCGCTTCGGTGTCGGCAGCGCAGGTTGAATCTGCTGTTGACAGCGATGGAAAAGGACCATCTATCTGGGACGAATTCTGCAAACCTTACAAACGCTTCTGGATAAAAAGGCATCATATCAGGCACGGTCATCAGCTTGCAGACGGCCCCGACTTCTATAACCGGTACCGCCACGATATAGACCTCCTGAAGTCAATGGGTTTCAGGCATTTCAGGTTCAGTATTTCCTGGCCGAGAATCTTGCCGGACGGAGAAACCGTTAATGCGCACGGGCTACAGTTTTACAGCAGCGTGATCGATTATTGCCTGGAAAATGGTATCACTCCCTGGGTGACGTTATACCATTGGGATCTTCCTCAATCACTCGAAGTAAAGGGCGGTTGGACCAACCGCGAGGTTATTTCGTGGTTCAGGCATTTTACCAGGGTATGCGCCATTAGTTTCCCCCAAGTCAGCAACTGGATGGTGCTCAATGAACCGTCTGTGTTTACCGGTGCGGGGTATTTTTTTGGCATACATGCTCCGGGTAAAACCGGGTTTGGTAATTTTTTCAGGGCCATGCACCATGCCACGCTGTGCATCGGTGAAGCATACAGGTTGCTGAAGGATATAAATCCTTCGGCAAATGTCGGATCGACTTTTTCCTTTACACATGTGGAAGGGTACGGAGACAGTGAAATCAACCGGAAAGCTGCCGCAAAGGCCGACCTGCTGGTGAACCGCATGTTTCTCGAACCGGTTATCGGCATGGGGTATCCCTTCGGGGAAATGAGGATACTGGAAAAGATCAGGGAGCATATGAAAAAGAAAGATGAGGACCGACTGGCTGTCAAACTTGATTTTATCGGGGTGCAAACCTATACCAGGGAGGTATTCAGGCACAATCCCCTGAATCCCTTTCTTAACATTAAACAGGTCGAGGCGCCCAGGCGAACCGATAAGCTCACGGCGATGAACTGGGAGATACATCCTCCTGCCATGTACCATATATTAAAGAAAATTGATGCATACCATTGCGGGATACCGCTGATCATTACGGAGAATGGCATTGCACTGGATGATAAGGTATCCGGCGGATCAGTACACGATCCCCTTCGTATGGAGTACTATACCTCACACCTGGAGCAGGTAAAGCGGGCAATGGACGAAGGTGTCGACCTCAGGGGCTATTTTGCCTGGTCGCTCATGGATAATTTTGAATGGGCCGAAGGATATTATCCGAGGTTTGGCCTTGTGCACATAGATTTTGAAAGCAAAAAGCGCACGTTGAAAGACAGCGGCCTCTGGTTCAGGCAGTTTCTGACTGGTGAAAAGAATTCCTGATATCAATCGCTGCGGGTAAACGTAACTTTGCCTTTAACAGGGTCTTCAAGCGTTAATGTGTCTGTTAAGTCCAGGTGCTCATCAATCCGGAACTCCATGCCGTCAACCCTTAAAAACAGGCTGTTGCCTTTCTCAAACAGGATATAGGCATCATTGTCCCGGTATTCCTGCAGGATGTTATGGTTATCTGTTTTATAAACCCACAGGCGGTATAATGTGGCGTTAGTCAATCCTTCGGCAATCCCCTCATCATCATGCTCATGCTGCTCAGGCAGAAACAAATAATAGAGGTTATTGACGCTGCAATGCCATTTTGAGAATCCCAGGGTTACAAACAGGTTGGCTCTTACGCTCTGCAAATGATCCATAACAGTTGACAAATATGATGAAATTAAGAACAAAAAAATACTGATATCCGTTAGGAGCAGTCTCAAAAGTCCGGTTACGACATTGTTTATTTAATAAATACTGAACGTATGTGTTGACAGATAAACATTTTTGCCTGTGATGGTTATATTCTTCTTTTTGAATTGTATGCTTTAAGCAAGCAGA
>CALMKH010000147.1 GCA_937867025.1 uncultured Bacteroidota bacterium
TCTATTTTCCAATCCAGTTCCGTAAGATATTTTTCGCTTTCCGGGAATTCCCTTAAAGGATAGATTTTGCCCTCAGGCTGGCCGTAATGCCGTATGCCGCTCACCTTGTTGGAATCAAGCAATATCAGCAACCTGCCGCAACGTTCCTTGTTTACGCCTGTATATTCCGCTGTATCGGATTCATTGTTGCGGATATAATATACGATTTCCGCATTGCCGTCCACCAATACCTGCCTGAGCTTATTGCTTGTATCAAAGGAATTGACCATGGTTTTTCCGGATATCTGGTTAAAGGAGCCGGGTTTTACCTCGCTTGCCAGGAAAGCGCGATCCAGCACTGTCAGTGAATGTATCCTCTTTCTTTTCATTTGGATATGCATGGTATCCCCCGTTATCTGGTTTCTTTCGTTCCAGAGCACAGGACCATGGTACAGGCTGATGCTTGAATCGGAAAAGTTGTAAAGAAGTGAATCACATTTGCCCTGAAAATCCTTTTGAAGTATGGATGTGTGATAAAACGCCTTCAGGCTTTTTTTCAGGCTGTCGTTCTTAAAGTAAAATGAATCAGCCATCACGTACATGGTATCATCCTCCTCCATTCTTGCCGCTACAGGTTTACCCGATATCATGGTCTCATCCGTCTTCTGGTAGTGAATACCGTTTTGGCCGTAAACTTCCACCTGCTCTGCCGAATCGGTCATTTTCAGGTTGCCCATCCCCCTTCCTATACCGGCTTTCTTATCATAGAACAGGCTATCCGCTGATATGGTGTTCGATTTGCTGATAATGGTGGCATTCCTGCTGAATTCCGCCATTTCAGTCTGGGTATTATACCAACCGTAAGAACAGAGGATCGTATTTTCCTCGCTCACTATCCTTGTCGGACCATAGAAATACGCAGTCTTGGTGGAAGCGTAATAATCGAGCGTATCGCTTTCCATTGTATAGTCAGGGCTTGTAAGCAGAACATCATCCTTGAAGTTGAATACATTGCCCCGCCTGTTGTAATACCCCCTGCGGCTCTTCAGCGTATTCTTGTCGTTGAGTATGTCTGCGCCGTTTGTGTAGAATCCCACCTGACTGGCCGTGTTGTACTGAATGGAGGTTGTCAGGAGTGTCATTTGCTGATCGCTTAACACCACCTGTTTTCCTGTCACAATGGCTGTTTTTGTGCTTTCAGTATATTTAAGATAGTCGCCACCCGTAAGTGTAAACGTATCCGGCTGATAAATGTGAATATGGCCGAAACCTTCAACAATGCCTTCATTGATTTTACGAATAGCGCTGTCGCACTGTATGAAAACGCCGTTATGACGGATCACGACGTTTTCAGATATGGTCATGATGTTTTTATTCTTGCTTCCTTGCGCCCTTTCACCGCTGAGTATCTCTATTTCTTTCTGTGCGCGGAGGGCGTTAATTCCGGTAAGAAACAAGGCGATAAGCAGTAATAATGATCTCAAAATAAAGTGCAATATCTAAATAAAAATCTATTTTCTTATCTTTGTCAAAATTAATGCCATGCTGCTTGCTTTTGATAATTATGTGAAGAAAAACAAGCTTTTTTCACGGGAGGACAAACTATTGCTGGCAGTAAGCGGAGGAAGAGACAGCGTTTGCCTGTTTCACCTGCTCGAAAAGAACAATTACAAGTTTTCGGTGGCGCATTGCAATTTTCAACTGAGGGGGAAAAACAGTCTGAAAGACGAGCTGTTTGTTGAAAAACTCGCCAAAAAGCATGGTGTGCCGTTTTTCAGTATGCGGTTTAATACGCTTAAGCAATCCAAAAAATTAAAGAAAGGCATACAGGAAACCGCCAGGAAACTGCGGTACGACTGGTTCCATGAATTGCTGGAAACCTATCGGTTCGATAAACTCCTGACAGCGCACCATCAGAGTGACAATTCTGAAACCATGCTGATCAACCTGCTGCGATCAACAGGTATTTCAGGCCTTCACGGCATTCCGGTCACACACAACAGGATTGTCAGGCCACTGATGTTTGCCAACACCGGAATGATAGGCAGTTTTGTGAAAAAAAATGACATTAAATTCAGGCTTGATGAGAGTAATCTTACCGATCATTACCTGCGAAACGCACTCAGGCACCAGGTGATTCCCAAACTTAAAAAAATAGAACCGGACATTGATGAAGTGATGTTTTCCGTTTCGTCACAGGTACTTGAATTTGAAAAGATGGCTTTCGAACTCATCGATAAACAATGGGACATGGTGGCAAAAGTGACAGCTGATGGCTTTGAACTGCCTTTTAATGAACTTCATAAAATAAACAACTGCGAGGCATTTCTGTATTATAAATTGCGGGATTTCGGATTTAACCGGGCACAGGTGTCCTCGATCACCGATCTTGAAAACTCACAGGTGGGGAAACGGATTGAAACCGCAGATTGGGAGCTTCTGCGGGAACGCAACGCCTACTTCTTGCTGAGAAAGGAACACGCCGCCCCACAAGCCGTGGCCATACCTGCAGACGCAAAAAGCGTTGAAATAGCCGGTTATAAACTGATTTTTAAGCATCTCACAAAAGATAAGATCGATCTGAAAAAAACAGGTACCTTGTTTATTGACAAACGTAAGATATCCGGCCAGCTGACAGCAAGGGTGTGGAAAAGCGGTGACCGTATGCAGCCGCTGGGTATGGAAGGCTCTAAAAAAATCAGCGATATTCTGACGGACAATAAAATCCCGAACTCTGAAAGAAAACATCAGGTAGTGATTCAGGATGATTCCGGCAGGATAATCGCCCTCCTTCCGAAAGTCATCAGTGAAACCTGCAAAATCCGGAAGGATACGTCTGAAATATTGTCTATTCAGCTTAAAATGACTTAATTTGCAAAAACCCATTCTTAAACATATACATGAAAAAGATTACCAGCCTATTTACATTTTTTACTCTTTTTTTTATTTGTCAAACCCTTAAATCTCAATGTGTTCTAGTGCCTTTAACCCTTGAAGAAAGGGTAAATGCCTCTACCCTTATCGTTGAAGGAATCGTCAGCTCACAAAAAAGCTACTGGACAGACGATAACGGCATGATAATGACCTCTTCAACTATACAGATCAGTAAAATATATAAAGGCGCTTCCCTTATATCTTCCTCATCGGTTGATGTGGTGACCGCGGGGGGAACAATAGGACTGAAAGCGGTAAAAGTAGAGCCTGAGCTGGAATTGACAGAAGGCGAAATAGGCATATTTATGCTGGTGAATAAACACGGCGACTGGGTGGCTGAAAGCGGTCCCCAGGGAATCATCAGGATTGATAAACACACAGCCGAAGCCAGCGATGTGTTTAATGCGTATCCGGCCAACAGTATTGGCAATACCGTTAAGGATCTTGTCAAATCAGAGCCTGTAAATATCAATGAGTGGCTTACAAAGGTCAGGGTAAGCAGCAAAAGGGCTGCGCCGACCATCACATCCATTTCCCCGGCTACAATTACGGCGGGCACATCGACAGTGCTGACTATTAAAGGAACCAATTTTGAAACCGCGATCGATACCAACAGTGTGCAGTTCAGAAACGCCGATGATGGCGGGGCCAGCTTTATTAAAGCCTTGAAAAGGGACTACGTTTCATGGAGTGATACCATGGTCCGCCTGATCGTAAGGGCAAAGGCCGGAACAGGAAAAATACGGATGGTGATAGGTGGCAATGGCGTTGTCACCTCCAATGACACGCTCAAAGTATCTTATGCGCACCTGAACGTTGTAAGCGGCGATACCATCGGCTATGAAACTCAGCAGATCGGCATGAATTCAAACAATGGCATTACCTGGAAAATGAACAAGGCCTTTTTTGATTCAGCCGGCGCCAGGGGTGCATTTACCAGAAGCCTTGAGAGATGGAGGTGCGGAACATTTATCAACTGGGATACATTGGGCCGTGTTAATCATAGCTCGATCAAAAGCGATGGCGTCAATATGTGTGCATGGGATACCAGCAGCGCTATGCCCTCAGGTGTATTGGCCCAGTGTTTTAGTTTCTGGGGAGGATGTTTTTCCCCAGGCCTCAAATGGTATGTCAATGAACTGGACATAAGGTTCAGGATCAAACCTACCACCGGCACCAACTGGAATTATACATCCGGAAATGCCACCTCCACGCAGTTTCATTTTGAATCTGTAGCGGTGCATGAGCTCGGACATGGGCATCAACTTGGTCACGTGATCAACACTCCCGTAGTCATGCACTATTCAATCGGCAACGGGCAAACAAAACCAAGCCTTTCCACCAATGATATCAGCGGAGGCACTTACGTCATCACCAAAAGCGCCACAGCTGTCTGCGGAAAGAACGCACATACAAAACTCAATTCCGGAAACTGTGCCATGGTGGCTCCGAACGCCAATTTCATGATGAACAAGCTTGCCATCTGCAAGAATGAAACCATAACATTTACGGATTCGTCCCAGGGCAACATTTCAGCTTACGCATGGAATTTCGGCGCTAACGCCACACCTGCCACAGCAAATACCAAGGGCCCTCATACTGTTACCTATTCGGCCGGAGGCATCAAAACCATCACATTGACCATAACCACCATACAGGGTAACCTGCAGAAAATAAAAACCGCCGATGTAAAAAATGATGCAAGGATGGTGAGCAAATTCACGTATGTTGCCGAGGAAAAAGGAACTGTTACGTTTACCAATACCTCCAACAACCCGGTTGCAAGCCAATGGTATTTTGGAGATGGCGACTCGTCTACGGTAACCAGCCCAGTTCATACATATCCGTCAGGAGGCACATTCCAGGTAAAACTTGTTTCAACCAATACCTGCGAAACGCGTGACACTACGATACCTGTCAAATTCGCTTGGCTCAACTTTTACACCGATAAAATTTCCCCATGCATCAATGAGGCCGTCACCTATTTTGATTCAAGCGACAATAATGCGGCTTCCTGGCAATGGAATTTTCCCGGAGGCACTCCATCAACCGCCAACGGAAAGGGACCGCATAACGTGACATATCCTTCGGCGGGATCAAAATCCGCAACGCTGAATATTACGGTTTCAGGCGCTCCGGCACAGACTTACACCAAAAACAGCATACTGACGGTCAGTAATGATACCCTCAGCAAAGCTGCCTTTATTTTCGGTTATTACGGAAAAAATATAGTAGGGTTCCAGAATACTTCACAAGGAAGCAATATGACTTATAAATGGTATTTCGGAGATGGCGACAGCAGCATGGAACAGCATCCCGTGCACCAGTATGCCAATGCAAGCAACCAGACTGTACGCCTGGTTGTTAGCGGCAATTGTTCTACTGATGATACAGTTATCCAGCTGAGAAATTTCACCGCCCTTCAACCGGTTTCCGCAACCTTTGCATTCAGGGTTTCCCCCAACCCGGCTGATAGAAGTTTCACCATACATTCTGCCGGTGCCGCGCCGCTTAAAGTTGACATCATCGATGCTACTGGCAGGTTGGTCATGAACAAAGAAGTGAATTCCGGTGAAAACGTATTAACCGATATGTTGCCGGATGGCCTTTATACCCTTAAAATTCACTGCGGATCCCTGCTGGAAACTTCACGTTTAATGATACGCCATTAAACAAGTAATTGGTGGTGTTTTATTAACATTTTGCTATAATCCACTGGTCGTCAGATTGTTAAAAATTGACAAAAAAAATAGGCATAATTGGTTAAAAAACATACTTTTGCAAAAAATAGATTTATAAAATGTATTGGACATTAGAATTGGTATCTTATTTAGATGATGCGCCGTGGCCCGCTACGAAAGATGAGCTGATAGATTATGCGATCCGTTCAGGTGCCCCAATGGAAGTGGTTGAGAACCTTCAGGAGCTTGAAGATGATGGTGAACCATATGAGAGCATTGAAGAAATCTGGGGTGACTACCCTACCGATGATGACTATTTTTTCCACGAAGACGAGCATTAACGCTCTTATCCAAAAAATGCCTTTTGCCTTCTCCTCACTGGTTCTGCTTCAATTTCCGGAACAGCCCGTGACGGCTTGGGAATTATCGGTTTGGTGATGGATTGACCGATAAATTCCTCCCATTCGAATTTTGGCGCGGTTTCCCTGGTATTTCTGTATTTAGAGAGTCTGTCCGCCTGTTCACGGTATGACGGATTCAGGCATATGTACCGCTCATCATTCTCCTGCACCATCAATGTCATGCGGCTTGAAAACAATTCTTCAAATAGCTGCCTTAATTTTTCCATATCCGGTTTCTGTCCGAAATCGTTCAGCTCAACATACCCCTTTTTCAATAAAATCTTCATGACAGGATGCTGTTGCTGAAAGTGGGCAGGGATCCCCGCATTAAAACCATTTGAGAATAAATATCCGGATACAAGCTTCTGATATGGTTTCAGGTTATTGAATTCAATGTGTTCCTTGTAGAGTTCGTTAAGAGCATGGTGTATTCTTTCCGTTTCGGACCGGAGAAATTCGAGCAAATTCCCGATGCTGTTCTGCGCATCACTGTTTGCCTTTTGCCAGTGATGAAAAAAATAATGTTCCAGGTTAAGGCTGTAACTCACAGGTCCGTATAGTTTCCATAACTGGTAATTAAGCCAGAGAAGGCTTTGCCTTTTACCGGTAAAACTGAACCTGTTGGCGGCATGCCAGTCGAAAAATGCAAAAATCGTGAATGCTGGATCCTGGAAATCCTTCAGCGAAATATTCCAGCTTCCGAAAAGTTTTTGTATGTCCGCGGGACACGTAACTGTTTCCCTGGCATGTCCTGAAAACAGGTCCATGCCTGCATTCTGGGTCATATCGCCCGTGACCAGTATGGTTTCGTAAACGATGGTGTTGGGCTTCCCCATCAGCGTACTGAAGTATTCGATGGATTTGAAGTACTGGTCTGTTTCTTTTTTGATAAGAATATTGCGGTTATGCCTGCTTTCCAGGTACTCAGGCAACAGCAATACGTCGATATTGGAATTTACAAGACATGAATACCATGCCGACTTGACCTTCAGTGACGCATCGGTAAACCGTTTCCTGACGGATTCCGGAACCGGGCATTTGGAATACAGGACGGATAATTTTTCCAGTGATTTGCCAATGGAATTGATTTCGTCGCCATATTTCCGGTTTAACTGTTCAAATGTTTGGTTGTTGTGCATGTTTGGATTTTCAGTTACAAAATAACATAAGAATCGACGTAAAAAGGGAACCGCCTGATGCTGATGGAACCAGTCTTATAAACAAAGAAAAGGACACCGAACGTAAAAAGCCCATCAATGCCTGTAAAATATAGATTTTCGACATGTCTATAAAAATGATCAGCGTTAAAAACCGGCGGAAAACATCATATAATTTTAAATCTAGGATTAAACTTGGATTTAGGAAAGTTCAGAACCTTTCGCGGGAGGTAATAGGTTTTGGCTCGATGTTTGCCTTATTTGATTTATAGCTAACTACTTAAACACACAGAAACTATCTATTTATGGAAACTCCTGCACGAGTGCTCAAGTCACTCCGGATGATTGACGATGAAACCGTTGAAATCCTCTACAAAGACGCTGTTACTGTAACGCGTGAAGATATGGAAGAACTTTTAGGCCATCTGTATTACTTTACCGACGGGAAACGCTTGAAAAGACTGGTGGTATGTACGAGGAATTCGTCTCTTGAAATGACGGCCCGGCATCTCCTCCAGGAAGAAAACAAGGTACGGAAGGACACGATCATAGCCGAAGCTGTGGTTGTAACCTCTCTTTCCCAAAAAATGATGACGAATTTCTACCTGAAGTTCATCCAGAATGTGTTTCCTTCAAAGTTCTTTACAGACGAACAAAAAGCCAGGGAATGGCTCAAGGCGCAATAACTCACTGCTTTTCCAGCAGCCTGATGATCTTGTTTTTCAGTTCGGGTATATTGGTTTTCTGAGTCGCGGAAATAAATACAACCGGGGCATGTTCTTTACTGATCCAGCTCTTTTCAAACTCGGTCAGTACCGTATCAGGATGATGAGCCAGGTATTCGTCTATTTTGTTGAACACGAGCAATGTGGGCTTGTTCCGCGCGCCTATATCAAAGAGCGTTTGCTTAACCAGTTGCATCTGACTTTCGAATTCAGGATTGGATATGTCTATAACATGCAGCAGCACGTCGGCCTCCACCACCTCTGCGAGCGTGCTTTTAAAGCTTTCGATAAGCATGGTGGGCAGCTTTCTGATAAATCCCACCGTATCGCTCAGCAGGAAAGGTACATGCCTGCCTTCATGCGCAGTATCTTCAAATACCACTTTGCGCACAGTGGAATCAAGTGTTGCAAACAATTTGTTTTCGGCCAGTATATCCGCATGGCTCAGCAAGTTCATGATAGTGCTTTTGCCTACATTGGTGTAACCGACAAGCGCAACCCGCTTTTTATCCGACCTGTTCTGTCTTTGCACCTTGCTCTGTTTTTCGATCAGGGCCAGCTTTTCCTGCAGCTTCGTAATATTGGTCCTGATCACGCGCCTGTCAGTCTCTATTTCGGTTTCACCGGGTCCTTTCATGCCGATACCCCCCTTCTGCTTGGATAAGTGTGTCCACATTTTGGTGAGTCGGGGCAAGAGGTATTGGTTCTGGGCTAGTTCTACCTGTGTCCGGGCCTGGGCGGTCTTTGCATTCTTTGAAAAAATATCAAGGATCAGCATGCTTCTGTCGATGATCTTGATCTCTTTGAACTCCTTTTCTATGTTCCTGATCTGGGACGGACTGAGCTCATCATCAAAAATAACGAGGTCTGCGGAATGAAAAGCCACAAGATCAACAAGTTCCTTCAGTTTACCCTCGCCAATGAATGTTCTCGGATTGGGATAATCCAGGTGCTGGGTAAGCCTTGCCGCCACCTCTGCTCCTGCCGTATATGCCAGCGCTTCCAGCTCGTCAAGATACTCCTTGAGCCTGTTGGTCTGCTCACCTTTCGGGTGTACGCCAACCAATATCGCTTTTTCTTTTTTTGTAGCGGTGTAAAAATATTCGGGTTTCAAACGGGGGTCTAAAATTTAAGTTGTAAAACTGACGCAAACTTACTAATTTAGCCATTTATTTAGGATTGATTGTTGAAAATAGTTTTAAGCCCATATTTCAAGCTTTTTCATGCTCTAACCATATTCCTTTTTTGCCAGTCGCTTCATGGCCAGCAGATTATTTGGGCCAATAAGAACAATATTGACAAGCGTACCGATTTTACAAAGGTTATTGGCCAGAATAAATTCGGGTTGTATGTTCTGAAACACAAGAACAGCTCTTTCAGGAGGTATTTCATACTTGAACATTTCGACAAGAAAATGAACCTTCTTAAAAGCAAGACGTTTAAAATCCCCAATGCTGAGCTTGAAAAGATCATAGTTCATAAAAAAGGCATCGTATTCTTTACAAAAGAGTTCGGCAAGGGATATTCCTATAAGCTTACCATGCAGGGAATCGATTCCGGTTTCAATGAACAGCCTGCCAAAACCATCGTCTCCTCGCAAAGCTTCAATGATGAAACTGTCGGGTTCCGGATCGAATACAATCCCGACAAAAGCCGTTTTATTGTTTGGTATCTGCTCGAATCGGAGGGAAAGACCATTGTCAAATACCACCTGCTGGATCACCAGCAGGTCATTAAAGAAGGGCAATCCGTCATAGACCATGCACTATCCGAGCTATACCTGGGTGATGCGATTGTGGATGATACAGGGAATCTTTACATGATATATTCGCATTCCGAAAAATTTAAAAGCAAGGAAGCGTCGGATTTCAGGCATTACATGTATTGCCTTGACATCTTTTCAGGTGAATCGAAAAGCAAGCTGATCAACAATCCGGAAACCTTTGTCACCGGCTACAAGCTGTCATATAACCCCAGGCACAGGACAGTAAGCGGATTCGGCTTGTTCGGCACCAGGGACGAAGATGACAATAAAGGTTATTTCCTTCTGCAGATCGATTGCAAAACGTTTGAAGTCATTAATTCGGTATTCAATGACATCGACCGGAAAATTGTTGCCAATATTATTGGGCTTAAATTCGAACAGAAAGGCGAAAACCTGAGCAAGTTCAAGATAAAAAAGCTGGTTCCGAAGGCTGATGGCGGATTGCTCGTTATAACGGAGCGGTCATTTATCACCACACAAAGCGATATTTTCTATGTCAATAACATTCCCCAGAGCAGTTATGCGAAAATATTCAACAATGATGAGGTGCTGATCCTGAGCCTGGACAGTACCGGAAAAGCGGAATGGACCGATGTGGTGGTAAAGAACCAGTCATCCATCAATGACGGAGGCTTTTATAACGGCATTATCATCATGGTGAACGATGACAGTTTCAGTATCCTTTACAATGACAGGTTAAGCGCCAATGCGGATATCATTCAGGTAACCTATAATCACAAAGGCGCACACACCAAAAAAATACTTCTCAACAACGAACAGTATTATGCCCTTGTCATACCTTCCGAATACAGCCAGGTAAGCAATAACAGCATTGTTTTGCCTATTAACCAGAACCGTGATTTCACATATATCAAACTTCTCTATTGATACGCTTATTTTCATACACGTTCAACCAGACCATACTGTTCCTGTTTATCTTTACGGTAGTCATAAGGATATCGGGAATCCAGGTGCCATATGTCAATACCACGCAGCAACTCAATATCAACTACCTTTCCGCCTTTTTTAATGCTATCAACTACTACCCCCTGAGCGGATTCATCATCTCCACCCTATTTGTCTTTATCAACGCGCTGATACTTAACCATCTTTGCATCAAGCACGAGCTTACCATTTACCCTTCTTATCTTCCGGCCTACTTTTTTGTCCTGCTGAATTCCGTGTTTGTAGACCAGTTTTATGCAGGACCGGTTATGTTTGTCAATTTTTTCCTCATCATATCCCTGGGCTCCATACTGAAACTCTACCAATCCGAGAACCCCAGCATAGCTATATTCTCGGCTTCAACCCTTGCGGGATTAAGCGCTTTGCTGAATATGACCTATATGGCTTTCTTTATTGTCGTTGTAATAGGCATTAATATTTTCCGCCCATTCAACTTCAGGGAAAACCTTTCTGCTTTCATAGGATTCCTGCTGCCACTGTATATAGGCACCATGGTGAATTTCCTTATCAATACCAAATTCCTGCCTTACCACATATTCTTTCCCGATTACGGCAATATCAACAACCAGTACTGGGTGTTTGAATCCGCATTGCCGGGAATAGCTGTCGTCGGCGTACTGGCGTTCATACGCATGTACAAGAATTTTTTCAGGAACTCAACCAAACAGCGAAGGCTCATACAGTTCATGGTCATCCTGATGCTCGTCTCTATCATTATCATGATTACCGGCAAGCAAAACCCCAGGCAGGAGTTTTCGTTTGTGACCATCCCACTGGCCTTTATGTTCTCATTCTATTTTGCCAACAGCAAACTGAATGTCTTTAAGGAAATAGTGAATATGCTGCTGATCATCTATATCCTTTATTACAGGATGCACTAGCTTCATTTATTCACAGCCTTCAGGAACATGTAATCCCCGGGCTTCACCTTTGATCCGAAATACTGAACCAGTTTTCCTTCAGGACTGATGATGAACTTATTGAAATTCCAGGAAACTTCGAAATCCGCCACACCGTTCTTTTGTTTTTGGGTCAGCCATTGATACAGGGGATGCTGATGTTCACCCTTGACATCTATTTTTTCTGACAGGGGAAAAGTAACGCCATAGTTTTTCTGGCAAAAACTGCCAATTTCCTCAGCCGTACCGGGTTCCTGGCCGCCAAACTGGTTGCATGGGCACCCAATTACCGCGACGCCGCTATCTTTATATTTGCTGTAGAATTCCTGCAGATCCTTGTATTGGTAGGTATATCCGCATTCGCTGGCGGTATTTACGATCACCAGGTACTTGCCTTTATAATCGGAAAGATTTATCAGTGCGGAGGAGTCAAGGGTTCTGATGCTGATATCATAAATGGAAGATGTGTTTTCCTCCGGCTTTACAGGTTCTATCCTTTTTGGCCGGCATCCCATGCATGTGCCGAGAACAGCGATAAGGCCCATGACATAACTGAATGTTTTCATAGGGCAAAATTACGACTTTTGCCAAATAATACGGGATTTAAGCTTTCCTTTTGGACAGGAACCTGTTTTCCAGCTTAAGCGCCTCTATTTCTTCCATAAGTTTTTTAATAAGCAGTTCCTTTGCACGGTCTTTATCCCGGTATTCCTCGATCAGCAATTCCATCCACTGTATGTGTTCATGATGTTTCTCTTGTTCAGGGGGATCAGACCGCAGGTCCGCATATTTCCTGTAGAATGCCTCATCCAGGAAGTTTTCAAATGTCAGGCCCAGAATTTTTGCGATATCAGGCAGGAATCTGGAATAGGTAAGCCTTTTGCCATTTTCAAGCTTGGAATATTCGCTTTGGCTTATTCCCAACTGGCGGGCCATGTATTCAGATTTTAGTCCTTTTGCCATCCTGGTCAAACGTATGTGATCCAGAATGTACATGTGTATTTGCATTGTTCCAAAGTACCGGATTCCCGATATATAAAGCAATACGCCTTTCCACGTATATAAACTCTCACGCAATCGTGAGAAATATTCACGGAATATTCCAAAAAGCGGAATATTTTATTGCTTGGTATGCATTGATATTCTGTCTTGCTTTGACAATGAAAAAACTTAAAACATACAAAGAAGCCAATGCTTACAGGTTTTTCCCGGTTTTTTATCATGAGGAACAGAAAAACAAGCTTCATTCTTGACATCAATGACGGCAAACAGCTCTTTATTGTTGATACGATTCGGTTATGAAAAAGTCAGTAAAACAAATTACACATAACAATCATAAAAAATATACGTCCGGACTTGCAATTCTAACAGTGTTGATCAGTTTACACTTAAGCTCCTGCTACAACCGCAAAGGTGATATGCGGGAAGAGCATTCTTCCGACCCTGTCGCCACATATTATAAGAACCGGTTGGCCAATCTTTTCCGGATCGCCGCCATTGACAACCTTTCCAAGAAATTAAACCATTTCGAGATTATCATACTGAGGAAAAATAAATGCGCTGTCTGCAATAGTTCCATTTACGAACATGTAGAATTGTACTCCCAACCACGCCAGACCAAACTGATTATACTGGCTGTTACTGACACCCCGGCGGACTGGAAGAAAGAATTCAGGAATTACCCGAATGCACAACAGACAGAGATTGTGGAAGTGAACGGTGAAGAAGCTGAAAAGCTGGGTTTTGATGTTGTTGAAACCATGCATGTAACCATTCTGAAAAAGGAAGTATTATCCTACCAGGTCTTATGAAGTTTTTTATAAGCCGTTTTTGGGAATCCGAAACTTTCCATAAACTTGCATCATGGAATACGGACGCGTTACCGAAGAAGAACTGGAGAGTATTGATTTTTCACTTCCAAAGGATCATCCCCAGACCACTAAAGTGCTGGCAGCGAACAAAGGCGCCAAAACCAAGGTTTGGGTAGGCTGCGCCAAATGGGGCCGGCCCGAATGGGTGGGCAAGATCTATCCCAAAGGCACAAAACCTGCCAATTTCCTGGATGAATATGCCAAACAGTACAATTGTATCGAACTCAATGCCATTTCGTACCAATTGCCCTCCAAAGAGCAGCTGGATAGCTGGAAGAGCAAGGTCGGAGCAGATTTTCTTTTTTGTCCCAAATTCTCCGATACCATTACGCACCGCAAGCGCCTGAAAAATGTTGAGAAAGAACTGGAAAGCTATTTTAAGGCCATCCAGGGACTTGGCAAACATCTGGGACCAATATTCCTTCTTCCACACCCCCAGATGGGTCCGAAACAAATGGACACCATTGTTGAATTCATGAAATCCATTCCTGAGGATATCAGGCTGTTTGTTGAATTCAGGCATCCGGAATGGTTCATTCAGCCGCACTTTGACACGATGTTCTCCATCCTGGAAGACATGAAAAAAGGCGCCATTATTACTGATACGGCTGCACGCCGGGATGGCGTACACATGAGGTTGCCCACTCCGGAAGCTTTCATACGCTTTGTGGGCAACAGCCTTCATGAGTCGGACTACATGCGCATCGACCAATGGGTGGACAGGATAAAAAAATGGATGAAGGAAGGCCTGGAAACATGTTATTTCTTCATGCACATGCACGATGAGCGCTATTCTCCCGAATTATCGAAGTACCTTGTGGAGCAGCTGAACATCAAATGCGGGCTTTCCATTCCGGTTCCCCGATTTGTGGAAGGCGCCAAACTGCTTTAACTTTGTCTGACGCCTGTCTATAATACAAAACAGTCGGGCGAAGTCTTTTGAAGGTGGCGGTGAATAAACGTTATATTTGCCGGGGTGGGAACATTAAAAAAGCTTGCTTCACAAACAGCCATTTACGGTCTCAGCTCCATGCTCGGCAGGTTTATCAATTTCCTGCTTGTCATCCCCCACACTAAATATCTTAACACCGTAGGCTCTTATGGCGATATTACCGCCATCTTCTCTTTCATGGCTTTTTTCAATATTATCCTTACGTATGGGATGGATACGGCATACTTCAATTTTGTGCGCAATGGGCACGAGCCGCGAAAAATATACGCCATATCTCAAAAAAGCATTATGATAACCACCCTGGTGTTTAGCGGCACCGTACTGCTTTTTGTTGATCAGAGTGCAGCGCTCCTTGGATTTACGGGCCACGCGGATTATGTATATTCCTGCCTGATTTTCCTGGCGTTTGATACGCTGTCGGTGATGCCGTATGCAAAGCTGCGATTTGAAGAGAAACCATTAAGGTTTGCCGGAATTAAGCTTGCAAATATTCTTGTCAATGTGGCTCTCAACCTTTTATTCCTTCAGAACACCCCTGATTTTCTTGCCGGTTACAGCCAGGTAACGCTGATACTGATTGCCAATGCCGTGGCGAGCATTTCCTCTTTCCTGCTGCTGTCTCCTATGGCATTCGATATCCGTTTCAGTCTTGATAAAAAACTGCTGGGCGATATGCTGCATTACGCCTGGCCGCTTATATTTGTCGGGCTTGCGGGCATGGTCAATGAAACCCTGTCAAGGAACCTCCTCCACAGGCTGCTGCCCGGAACTGAGGGTTCGTACCAGAATGGTATTTTCGGGGCATTCTACAAGCTGACCATGGTGATGACCATGTTTGTGCAGGCCTTCAGGTTTGCGGCAATGCCCTTCTTTTTCAAGCAAAAGGAAAGCGAGGAAAACCGCGGGGTATACGCCAATGTCATGTATTGGTTCATCAGCGTGTGTTCCCTTATTTTCCTTGCCAGCATGAGTTTTATTGATGAACTGGCTCATCTTTTTATTAAAAACCCCGATTATTTTAAAGATCCACGGGGACTTTTTGTTGTTCCCATCCTGTTGCTGGCAAATCTTGCGCTCGGCATCTATTACAATCTCAGCATATGGTACCAGCTTACGAATAAGACCCGGGCAGGAGCAGTCATTGCGGTTGGTGGAGCTGTTGCTACAATTGTTCTTAACATAGCGCTCATCCCTGAATACGGATTCGTGGCAAGTGCGTGGATCACCCTGGCTGTATACGGCTCCATGTGTATTGCGGGATACCTGCTTGGCCAGCATTATTACAGGGTGCCTTATAATGTTGTGAACTACCTGCTTCTGATAGCTGCTTCCATCGTATTGTGGCTGATCGAGGACAAATGGTTAGGGAACGTTGTAAACAGGACATTGGCGTTTACAGTAAAAGCAGCGTTTCCTCTATTATTCCTGTTGATAATTTGGATGTTACAACCTAAGCGAAAAATTGCTTAAATTTGCAAAGATTTTGACAGTTAAAGTAAAAATAAAAAATACAAGCGATCTGCCTCTGCCAGCATACCAGACAGAAATGTCTGCAGGTGCTGATTTGTGTGCAAATATTGACAGTCCGGTAACTATAGAGCCTCTTGAAAGGGTACTTATCCCTACAGGGCTGTTCATGGAACTTCCCGAAAATTATGAAGCCCAGATAAGGCCGAGGAGCGGCCTGGCATTTAAGCACGGCATTACCGTTCTGAATTCACCGGGAACGATTGACGCAGATTACAGGGGCGAGATAAAAGTATTGCTGGTCAATTTAAGCAGCCAGTCCTTCACCCTTCAACCGGGGGACAGGATGGCACAAATGGTGATTGCACGTTGTGAACAGGCGGAATGGCAATCCGAAACCGAACTGAGTGAAACCAAAAGGGGTGAAGGCGGGTACGGACATACAGGTGTAAAATAGAAACAACAAATATTATGAGTGGAATGAATATTATTATCCCTATGGCAGGTATGGGCAAAAGAATGAGACCCCATACACTTACGGTTCCAAAGCCTTTGCTGCCTATTGCGGGAAAACCCATTGTGCAAAGACTTGTCGAAGACATAGCAGCAGTTTGTAATGACAAGATCAAGGAAGTAGCCTTTGTGATCGGGGATTTCGGACTTGAAGTGGAATTGCAGCTGATCAGGATAGCTGAAAGCATCGGCGCCAAAGGGCGCATATATTACCAGGATGAAGCCTTGGGCACCGCTCATGCCGTCATGTGCGCCACACCCGCTCTTGAAGGGGAGGTGATCGTAGCGTTTGCAGATACACTTTTCAAAGCCCAGTTCGACCTGGATAAATCTGCCGACGGAACCATCTGGGTTCATAAAGTTGCAAATCCAAGCCAGTTCGGGGTGGTGAAAATTGACGAAAGGAACGTGATCACGGATTTTGTTGAAAAACCGTCTGAATTCGTTTCCGACCTCGCGATCATCGGGATATACTATTTCAAGGATGGTGAAAACCTTCTCAACGAGATCCAGTACCTTGTGGACAATGATATCAAGGAAAAAGGAGAATACCAGCTCACCAATGCCCTTGAAAATATGAAAAACAAAGGTCTTGAATTCAAGCCTGGCGAAGTGGAGGAATGGCTTGATTGCGGCAATAAGGACGCTACTGTGTTCACCAATCAGAGAATTCTTGAGATCAGGAAAGGTGAATTCAAAATCGAGGAATCAAGGTTTAATCATGGCACCAAGATCATAGAACCTTGCTTCATTGATCAGGACGTGGTGCTTGAGAATTCAACCATTGGACCGCATGTCAGCATAGGAAAAGGATCTGTTATCAGGAACAGTGTAATATCCAACAGCATCGTTCAGAAGAACTGCACGATAGACAATGCCAATTTTTCCAACAGCATGATAGGCAATTACGTCAGCATCAACGGTCAGGCCCACGAATACAGTCTTGGTGATTACAGCACCTTAAATTAAGCATTGTTCACTTGAGAGCCAGGGCCCATATCCTTTCTTTACTGCCGGCCATTTTATTACTGATGGTCATGGAAGGGTGCAAGCCGCGAAAATCTAACGCACATGCGGAGGCGAATCAGGCCGCAGAGGCATCCAATCAGTTCGGTCATTATTTTATAGACGCTTGCACGCATTACAATAACGGCAACTACGATGCTGCCCTCAAGCTGTTCATCAAGTGCCGTGACCTGAAACCCGGCGAAGCATCCGTTTATTACGAACTGAGCAGGGTGTATGAAAAAAACGAAGATAAGAATCTGGCGCTTCAGAATGCGATGAAAGCATTCGAGCTGGCACCCGCAAATAAATATTATGCGTTGTGGTATGCGTCCAAACTGAGGCAAAACAGTCAATACGACCAGGCCATCAGTGTCCTGCACAGCGTGCTTCCTGCCAACAGCAAGGATGAACCGCTGATCCGGGAACTTGATCTGCTGTACGGCCTTAAAGGAGATACGCCCCGGAGAATCAGCCTTTGGAAGAATTACCAGGAAGCGACCAGCTACAAGTTGAGCACTTCGCTTAAACTGATCGAATTATACAAGGCCCAGAAAGATTATGCGGCAGCCCATAAGGTGTATGATGACATAAAAAGAGCCTCTCCCGGAAAGTTCCAGTATTATATTGACGACGCCAATTTGTACCTGGAGCATAATGACGAGGCCAACGCAAACCTTAACTTTGAAAAAGCCGTTGCTATCAACCCCAATAACTGGAAAGTCAACTATGCCCTTTACAATTCCTACCGCAAAAAGGATAAGGTAAAGGCAGGACGGTATCTCGGGATGGCTTTCGCCGATGTGAATACAAGTTTTGAGTCGAAGATCAACGCATGTGTTGAATTGAAGAATGAGAGTAAAACGGACACAGGCATGCGTTATTTTACCACGATAGCGGCCAATGAACTGGTAAAACTGTATCCTGAAAATGCCAATGCGCTTATTACCGCAGCAAAGTTCTATGAGGAGAACGAAAACTATCGTTTGGCCTTTGACAGGTACCAGGCGGTATACAAACTCAATCCCAATATGTATGATGCCTGGACAGGGGCTATAGCGTGTGCGGAAAAACTGGACCTGGCCGGCGATATGGCATCAATCAGCGAACAGGCCCTGGAGTATTATCCGAATGTGGCCAGCCTGTACCTGAGCGCTGCCAGGGCGTACAACATGAAAAAAGAATATCGCAAAGCTGCAGATCATTGCACCTCCGGCAAGAGTTTTGCCCTGGATAATGATACAAAATGCCAGCTGCTGACGGAAGAGGCTTTCGCCTTGTTTAAGCTGCAGGACTACAATGGCGCTGAGAAGGCCTGCCTGGAAGCGATGGCAATAAATAAGGAGGAAAAGCAGTTATATGACATAATGGGCAATGTCAAGTATTTTCTCAGGCAGGTGGATGAAGCCGTTAAGAATTGGGAAAAAGCTCGGGATCTGGGACTTAAAAACCCTGTCATCGACAGGAAGATCAGTGAGAGGAAATACTATGAATAGGGTTGTTTCTCTTTCCGTGATGATGTGTGTTGTGTTTTTCGCTTGCAAAAGCAGGAAAAAAGTGACTCCCCAGGTAGTGGTGCCTCCGACGGATTCCGCTATGGCGGTTGCTACTGCCGAAAGCATTCTATCCTTTACATTAAAGGACTGGAAATATTTTTCATCCAAAATCGACATTGATTATCGTAACGGAGACGACAAAAAAAGCATTACTGCCAACATCCGCATGCTGAAAGACTCGCTTGTATGGATCTCCGCGGGGCTGTTTGGCATAGAAGGGGCCAGGATTCTGATAAATAAGGATTCCGTTGTGCTTATGGACAGGATCAACAAAAAATACTCCGTGTTCAGGAATGAAGCGATATCGGGATTTTCCGATGTGCCTCTTACCGTTACACAGGTTCAGAACCTGATCATTGCAAAACCCGTATTCGCCCTGAAATTATACGAAATCACCGTGAATACAGACGCGGTTTTTGGAATTGATTACGAACAGGAAAAATTTGTCACCTCACACCGTTACGTGAAACAGTTTTTCACTATAGATACAACCATGATCAGGGACAGGACCACCCCTAACTTTGCAATGGCGAAGTACCAGGATTATTCTGTGGTCAATGGTCATAATTTTCCAATGACCAGTCATGTGACGGCCACAAACGGCGGCAAGCAGGTGGAGCTCGATCTCAAATTCCAGGACGTCGACTTTGAGACAGAAATCAATTTCCCTTTTAATATTCCTTCATCCTTTGAAAAGACACGTTAGACATACCGCTTTTTTTCTCGCCTGCATCATTATGTATGGTCAGTTGCCTGCACAATCAAGAAAGGAACTTGAAAAACAAAGGAAGAAAACTGAACAACAGATCGCGCTTACAAAAAAAATCCTGAAAGAAACCAAAAGCAAAAAGCAGCAAAGTCTTAAAGAAATTGTCACAATTTCCAGGCTTATTGAAACCCGGGAAGAGCTTATACAGACCATCAATACTGAAATTGTGTATGTCAATTATGACGTAGAACGCAAAAAAACTGAGATCGATAGCCTGAATTCCCAGCTTGATAATGAAAAGAAGAACTATGCCCGGGCCATTGTCCAATCTTATAAAAGCAGGAAAGTTTATAATAATGCTCTATACCTGTTCGCTGCAAAATCGTTCAACCAGTTGTTTCAGCGCATACGGTTCAATAAATACCTGTCCGATGCCCAGGAAAAATTCCTGGTAAAAGTTGAGGAAAAGAAAAACCAATTGCAGCAAAAACTGGCCGAATTGCTCGGATTGAAGGAATCAAAGGAAAAGCTGGCCCAGAATAAACAAAAAGAAGTTAAAGAACTGGAAACAGACAAAAAAGAAAAGAATCGTGTGGTTATAGCTCTTACCGGTAAAGAAGCGGAGTTGAAAGCGAGTCTCGAAAAACAGAAAAAAGCGAAGGAAAACCTGAATGCCCAGATTAATGCCATTATCGCAAAAGAAATAGCCGCCGCCAAAAAGAAAGCTGCCGAAGCAGCCGCTAAGAAAAGCAAGAAGTCGCCGGGGCCTGAGAAAAAAACCCCTGGTGAGAAAGAAAAGGCAGCCAAAATTCCGACGGTGACCCCTGAAGTCAAGATACTATCCGATAATTTTGTCGCAAACAAGGGTAAATTCCCCTGGCCTGTTGAAAAAGGTTTTATAAGCGAGCATTTCGGTACGCATACGCATGCCAAGCTCGACCAGGTGACCATACAGAATAATGGGGTTGACATTCAGTCCAATGCAGGCGCCACTGCGCGTTGCATTCATAAAGGCACAGTCACTGCGGTGATCTCCATACCCGGCATGGGAAAAGCCGTGCTGGTGAATCATGGTGAATATTATACCGTATATTCAAAATTAAAGGATGTGGTGGTTTCGCAAGGCCAGACTATCCAGCCAAAGCAGGTGCTTGGCACGATTGCCGAAGATGAAGACGGCGCAACGGAACTGCATTTTGAAATATGGTATAACCAGGAAAAACAAAACCCTGAAATATGGCTCGCTAAAAAATAAAGACGTGGACGTGAAGAACAAGATACGGTCAGTAGGAATTGCAGGTGCAGGAACCATGGGGGCCGGCATAGCGCAGGTATGTGCCCTGGCAGGGTACCGGGTGGTGTTGTTTGACATCAATTCAACTATGCTGGATACAGCCAGGCAATCGATAGACGCTTCGTTTCAAAAGCTGGTGAGTTCCGGTAAACTGGTGCAATCCGCTTACGAAAATGCCAGGGATGCAATATCCTTCAGCAGCGTTCTTCCTGATATGAAGGCTGATCTTTTACTGGAAGCCATTGTAGAGAAACCCGAACCAAAGATCGAACTGTTTAAAAAACTGATTGATATCAATGGCCCCGGTTCCATATATGCAACCAACACATCTTCCATTCCGATAACACAAATAGCCGCTCAGCTTCCCCTGCCTGAAAATGTGGTAGGCATACATTTTTTCAATCCGGCTCAGATCATGAAGCTTGTTGAGGTGATCAAAGGAGCCAAAACCCGGCCTGAAACAGTCGATCTCGCCAGGCAGTTCGTTTCGACCCTTGGGAAAGAACCGGTCATAGCCGCAGACTCACCGGGTTTTATTGTCAACCGTATTGCCAGGTTATATTATGTTGAATCCCTGAAAATAATGGAGGAAGGTGTTGCAGACTATACAGTCATAGATAAGATCATGGAATCTTCAGGCTTCAGGATGGGGCCATTCCGCCTGATGGACCTGATCGGGGTTGACACCAATTATTCCGTGACGGAAAGCCAGTATAAACTCTTTAACTTTGAACCGAGGTTCAGACCGAGCAGGATACAGAAACAAAAGGTGGATGCCGGTTTGCATGGAAAAAAGACCGGGGAGGGCTTTTATAAATATGAATAGGATCATTGTTGTAGCAATTACTTTGATGTTGGCTTTTTCATGCAAGAAGAGCAGGGTTATAAATCCTGATCCTATAAATGATGTCCCTGTCAACATCACCATTAATATCGCATTACCTGCCTATGCCCACCTTCAGGATGTGGGCACCCATGTTTATGAGCCAGGGGGAGTAAAGGGTGTTGTGATAGTACATCACACAGACGACAACTACTATGCCTTTGACCGTTGCTGCAGTTTCAGGCCTGGTGACAGCTGCTCCAGGGTTGAGGTCGACAGTTCGGTTCTTGTTTTCAGATGCGGTCAGACCAAAGCCGGAGTTTTCCAAAAATGCTGCGACTCAAAATTCTTCATGAATGGCGAAGTATTTAATGGTCCCGCCACTTTCGGACTCAAACATTACCAGGTCATAAGAAGTGGTAACCTTCTGGATATAAAAAATTAATTTTTTTTAAAAAAATTCTTTTCAAAGCGAAACCTTTTTATATATTTGTCGGGTTATATCAACAAATTCAAATAAAAACGCAGCTTATGATAAAGAAAAAATTACTTATTACTCTTATTGCATTCTTGTCTGTGTATCAGGCCTTTTCGCAGTCGGGCGAACGCAGATTGGGCTTTGAAGTAAATGGCGGAATCAATGAATATCAGGGCGACCTTGGATCAGCATTATATTTCTCCAAAAAACCTAACTACCAGGGTGCAGGATTTTCATTAAGCTATTACCTGACTCCTAATATTGACCTTGCTTTCTTCGGTTCCGGCGGTGACGTAGGTTTCTTTACCATTCATGAATTCCCTGCTAACATTCAATATAAGCACCAGTTTTTCAAAACCAACCTTTTTACTGTAAACGGCGGGTTAAGGTATAAATTCCTGAAGGATAAACCTTTCACTCCTTATATAATGGCAGGTATCGGCGGTGTTTACCTGCACGCTACCGTAAGCAAGGATCCGAATTCATACACCGGTGCAGCCGGTAATGTAGCCTCAGGCTTTGGCTTTCAATACAGCTTTAACGAAAAAATGGGTATCAGGCTGCAATCCATGTTCAACTATACCTTTAATGATATATGGGATGGCGAACCATACTCATTCCTGACCCATACAAGAAACAAGAATAACGATTTGTTCGCCTATCATTCGCTTGGCCTGTTCTTTAACATTCCATACGGTGAGCCTATGGGTATGGAAGGCAAATCGCTTAAAGACAAGGATAAGGATGGTGTGCCTGACAAGCTCGATAAGTGCCCGAAGACACAACCATGGCAGCTTCCTGTTAACGATGAAGGCTGTCCGAAAGATTCTGACCTTGACAGCATACCTGATTATATGGATTCCTGCGCATCCAAGTTCGGACCACGCAAATTCAACGGTTGCCCTGACAAGGATAACGACGGTATCATTGACGTTAAAGACCGCTGCCCTGATAATGCCGGCCCGGTTGAAAACAATGGTTGCCCTGATACTGACGGTGATGGTATCATTGATATAGAAGACCAGTGTCCTGCAGTTAAAGGTCCGAAAGAATTCAATGGCTGCCCTGATACTGATGGCGATGGCCTCGAAGACAGGAAAGACAAATGTGTAAACGCTCCCGGTTCTGTAGCCGGTGAAGGATGTCCCGACTCTGACGCGGACGGTGTCTACGACCATAAGGACGTTTGCCCTAAAGTTCCGGGTATAGCAGCTAATAAAGGTTGCCCTGAGATCAAGCAGGAGGTAATTCAAAAAATAGCCCTCGCGGCAAAAGGTATCAACTTTGAAACCGGAAGCGACAAAATCCTCGCTGAGTCTAACGATGACCTCGATGCACTTGTAAAAATATTGAACGATTATCCTGAAGCTAAGGTTGCCATTGAAGGACATACCGATAATGTAGGCGACCCTGCCAAGAACCTTGAACTCTCACAAAAACGTGCTGATGCCGTTAAGGCTTACCTTGTCGGAAAAGGTGTAGATCAATCAAGGCTTACTTCAACAGGATACGGAGACACTCAGCCTGTAGCAGACAACAAGACCAAGGCAGGCAAAGCTAAGAACAGAAGGGTTGACTTTAAGCTGACCTATTAATTGATATAACAAATTTTCTCAAAAAGGCGGGTTCTCCCGCCTTTTTTTATTGCCCGTTTTTCTTCCCTTATCCTCTCTTATGAGCCTGGAATATTAAGCAAATAATCGCCTTACGCCTCCTTCTCTTGACAGACAAGGCCATACCGTTAGCCGCTAAAGGGTCTGATTCAAATAAAAAAGCCCGGTTTTTCCGGGCTTTTTAAAATAAAATTTATATTGTTTGCTAATCCTGTTTGGTAGCCGAAGATTTTGGTTGGGCTGAACCCTTACTACCGCAAGGCATTCCTTCTTTTTTACAGCAAGATCTCTTTACCGCTTGTTTTTTAACCGGACTTTTCGAAACGGCAGTGTCCGTGGTGGCCGGAGCGGTAACACTGACCGCCGCAGGGGTTACAATTGCCTTGGGTTTTTGCTGCGTAACGGTTCCTGCAGCAGGGTTCTGGGCATGAATGGCAACGGCTGTTCCTGCAAACAATGCGAGGGTTAAAATTATCTTTTTCATTTCTTAATTGCTTTATTACTTACAAATATCCAAAAATTAAGCCAAAGTAGCAATAACTGTTTCTCCACCCTTTGTTTTCTGTTGCAGACTGACATCCACCCTGGCACTTAAAGGCAGAAATATATCTATACGCGAACCAAACTTGATGAATCCCATTTCCGCGCCCTGCTCTACCTTATCGCCTTCCTTAACGTAATATAGGATTCGTTTCGCTAATGCCCCGGCAATCTGCCTGAATAATATATCCGCCTTACTGCCTCCTATGACAATCGTGGTGCGTTCATTTTCCGTGGAGGATTTGGGATGCCAGGCCACAAGATACTTGCCCGGATGGTATTTTGCATATTTCACTACGCCGGATATGGGGTTTCGGTTGACATGCACATTTACCGGACTCATGAATATACTGATCTGCCTGCGTTTATCCCTGAAATACTCATTCTCTTCCACTTCTTCAATAACCACTACAGTGCCGTCTGCCGGCGCTATCACATGGTTTTCGTTCAGAACGGTCTTCCTCGACGGATTCCGGAAAAACTGAACAATCAAAATAAAAAAAATCAGGGAGAGCGCCATCACTATCCTTACTGCCATATGCTCCTCGCCCAGCCATGATTGCATGGCGATGTTTATTCCCGCAAGAATAAGCAGGGTGGCCAGAATGATCTTGTATCCCTCCCGGTGTATATTCATCAGAATACGCCTCTGAACTTAAGGGTGGTGGCAACCTTGTCTATAGCAACGACATAAGCTGCAGTACGCAGGCTTACGTTGTGTTTTTTTCCGGTATCGAATACGACGTCGAAAGCGCTCTTCATCACCCTGTCCGCACGCCTGTTCACACGCTCCTCAGTCCAGAAATATCCCATCCTGTTCTGCACCCATTCGAAGTATGATACGGTAACACCGCCCGCATTGGCAAGAATATCCGGAACCACAATAATGCCTTTATCGTTCAGGATTTTATCTGCATTAGCACTTGTTGGACCGTTTGCACCTTCCACAATCAGCTTCGCCTTGATATTTGCTGCGTTTTTATCGGTGATCTGATCTTCCATGGCCGCAGGCACAAGTATATCGCACTCGAGCTCGAGAAGCTGCGCATTGTTTATCTTTTCACCACCTGTAAATCCGCCAAGATTACCGTTTGCCCTGGTATAAGCGATAGCTTCCTCAACCCTGATGCCTTTCGGATTGTAGTATCCGCCTGTTACATCAGAGATGCCGATGATCTTTACGCCAAGCATCTCAATCAGTTTCGCTGAAATAGATCCTACGTTTCCAAAACCCTGGACCACGCAGGTACATTCTTCAGGTTTCAAACCCATCTTGGCCAGGGCTGAACGTGTGCAAACCATAACACCCCTGCCTGTTGCTTCAACTCTGCCTAAAGAACCTCCCATAGAGATCGGCTTACCGGTAATAACCGCGGGGGTATACTGACCTTTAATCTTGGAATATTCATCCACTATCCACGCCATCTCCTGTTGTCCGGTATTCATGTCAGGAGCAGGTATATCCTTGTCGGGACCAAAAACATCGCTCATGGCAGCAGCGTAAGCCCTTGTCAGGCGTTCAAGCTCACCTTTGCTCATGTTTTTGGGATCGCATTTGATACCGCCTTTACCACCGCCGTAAGGAATGCCTACGACTGCTGTTTTCCATGTCATCCAGGCAGCCAGGGCCTTAACCTCATCAAGCGACACATCCATGGAATAACGTATGCCTCCTTTGGAAGGACCAAGCGTCGTGCTGTGCTGCACACGGTGACCTTCAAATACCTGCACTTTACCATTATCCATAATAACAGGCAAATGCACTGTTACGATCTTTGCAGGGAATTTTAAAGTATTGTAGACAGAATCGTCTAACCCGACAATTTTAGCTGCTTCATCAAAGCGTTTCATCATCGAATCCAATGGATTCAGATTGCTGTGGATGGTTTCGTTGCTCATTTTTATCTGTGTTATTATAATAAAAGGCTGCAAATTTAACCTTTTGCCGTATTAAACCAATAAGATTTATAAAATAGTAGCGAATCGGACCTTTAGACCGGCTGATTAAATCTCGCTTTTTCCATACTTTTGCAGCAGTTTATGGCAAGTTACGAATTCAGGAGAATTGAAAAGGAATGGCAGCGTCGCTGGGCTGAAGAAGGCACTTTCAGGGCTTTAAATAAGTCAGAACAACCGAAATACTACGTATTGGATATGTTTCCCTATCCAAGCGGAGCCGGCTTGCACGTAGGGCATCCTCTAGGTTACATTGCCAGCGATATTATTTCAAGGTACAAACGCCACCAGGACTTCAACGTATTGCACCCTATGGGATGGGATGCGTTTGGCCTTCCTGCCGAGCAATACGCCATACAAACCGGTCAGCACCCCGCCATCACTACAGAAGAAAACATCAGGCGTTACAGGGAACAGATGGATAATATCGGGTTCTCGTTCGACTGGTCAAGGGAGGTCAAAACCAGCGATCCATCCTATTACAGGTGGACACAGTGGATATTCATACAGTTGTTTAACTCCTGGTATAATATCAACACGAATAAGGCCGAACCGATCGATAAGCTGGTCGCTGAATTTGAACATGCGGGCAATGCAAATGTGCGTGCCGCCTGCGAGGAAAATGGCATATTCAGTGCGGAAGACTGGAAAGGGTACACCGAAAAACAGCAATCCGATATCCTGCTTAACTACCGCCTAGCGTTCCTTAGCGAAGCTATGGTCAACTGGTGCCCCGCACTCGGAACTGTACTGGCTAACGACGAAGTAAAGGATGGTGTCAGCGAACGAGGAGGATATCCCGTGGAACGGAAGCTGATGACCCAGTGGAGCCTTCGTATCTCTGCATATTCTGAGCGCCTCCTGCATGGCCTCGATACCATCGATTGGAGTGATAGCATCAAAGAGGCACAGCGCAACTGGATCGGTAAGAGTGAAGGCACAAGCCTGCATTTTAAGCTGAAAGATCACAAAGGATCGATAGAAGTGTTCACAACGAGGCCTGATACGGTGTTCGGGGTGTCATTCTTAACCCTGGCTCCGGAACATGAGCTTGTTGATCAGTTGGCGACAGATGAATACAAAGAGGCCGTTTCGGCTTATGTGACCATGGCTAAAAACCGCTCAGAACGAGACCGTATGGCCGATATAAAGAATATCAGCGGGCAGTTTACCGGTGCTTACGCTATACATCCGTTCACGGGTAATCCCATACCTATCTGGATTGGGGATTATGTGCTGGCCGGATATGGGACCGGTGCCGTGATGGCTGTTCCCGGGCACGACAGCAGGGATTATGATTTTGCCAGGCATTTTAATTTGCCAATACTTGAAGTGGTGAGCGGTGGTGACCTTTCCGTTGCATCGTATGACGCTAAGGAAGGCGAACTGGTGAACTCGGATTTTCTGAACGGACTGGATGTCAAAAGTGCGATCAGTAAAGCCATAAGCGAAATTGAAAAAAGAGGACTTGGAACCGGCAAAACCAATTACAGACTGAGAAACGCTGTGTTCGGCCGCCAGAGATATTGGGGTGAACCTATCCCGGTTTATTATGAAAACGGGATTCCGAAATGCATGGAACTGCAGGATCTTCCCCTGGTGCTGCCCGAGGTAGACAAATATCTCCCGACCGAAACCGGCGAACCTCCCCTGGCAAGGGCAAAAAACTGGACCTACAAAGGTTTCCCGCTGGAGAATACCACCATGCCCGGCTGGGCGGGCTCTTCCTGGTACTATGTCAGGTATATGGATCCGGGAAATGAAGAAAACATAGCTTCACAGGAGGCTATCCGGTACTGGCGCGATGTCGACCTGTATATCGGCGGTACCGAGCACGCTACGGGACATTTGCTCTATGCGCGTTTCTGGTGCAAGTTCCTGTACGATATCGGCAAGATTCCTTTTGACGAACCTTTCCGCAAACTTGTTAACCAGGGAATGATACAGGGTCAGTCGTGCCTCATTTATCGCGTTAATAACACCAATAAGTTTGTTTCATCCGGATTGAGAAACCAGTACGAAACTACGCCGATACATGTGGATGTAAAGCTTGTTTCCGGCAATGAAGTCAACCTGGAACAGTTAAAACAATGGAGACCCGAGTTTGACGATGCGGAATATGAACTGGAAAATGGCAAGTTGATTTGCGGAACGGAAATAGGCAAGATGTCGAAACGCTGGCATAACGTGGTTAATCCTGATAACATCTGCAACGACTATGGCGCCGACACGCTGCGCCTGTATGAAATGTTCCTCGGACCATTGCAGGATGCCAAGCCGTGGAGCACCCAGGGCATCGAAGGCGTATTGCGCTTCCTGAGAAAATTGTGGCGGCTGTTTCATAACAACCCCGACGAGACATTTTATCTTTCTGATGAAGAACCCACTAAAGCCGAACTGAAGACCCTTCATAAAACCATTAAAAAGGCAACAGAAGATATTGATAATTTTTCATTCAATACATCTGTCAGCGCCTTTATGGTCTGTGTTAATGAACTGCAGGACGCCAGGTGCAATAAACGAGCGATTCTTGAACCCCTTGTTGTTATCATTTCTCCGTATGCCCCGCATATTGCCGAGGAATTGTGGAAGCTTTGCGGGCATAACCAAAGCATCGAACGCGAGCCCTGGCCGGTCTTTAAAGCCGAATACCTGGTCGAAAATGAATTTTTCTACCCTGTTTCATTTAATGGAAAGGTGCGGTTCAATAAGAATTTTGCCCTGGATATGGAACCGATCGAAATTGAGAAACAGGTGCTTTCAGACGAGCAGACACAAAAATACCTCGAGGGAAAAACACCAAAAAAAGTGATCGTGGTCAAGGGCCGCATCATTAATGTGGTCGCGTGATTCCGTGTATCAGGAAAAGCGCGTTAAAATCATGATATTTTTCCGGGAGAACCTCAATTGTATCAGAGGTGACCGATAAGTACCATCTCGTCTAAAGTGGGCACAGCACTGCCGCCGCGTTTCTCCCTTGTAACAGCAAACGCTGCAGGCTTTTCGCTACTCTTCATTTTCACCATGGTCTTGCTTTCTTCATTGGCATCAAAAACACCTGCATCCACAGGATTTCCGTTTATTATGGCCCATAGTTGGTATTGCTTATCCTGGTCTGTTGCAGGTAACTGGACCACATGAAGGTATACGTCGCGGCTGCTGCTGTCATAATACACAATGGCTTTTGCTTCCGGCATCATTTTCGAACCGGAAAGTTTTACGCGCATGATATGCATGGAATTGACCATCTGCATCTGTTGTTCCAATGTTTTATAACGCTGCTTTTCGGAAGCCATGATGCCCGCAAACTCCTGTTTTTCCCTGCTTATGGCCACTAAGGCGTTTTCTGAGAGCTGCCATTTGTTGTAAAAGAAAATATTCAGGGCAAGACTGGCTAACAGGGCTACCGATGCCGCCACCAGGTACTTTTTCCAGGCGCCGCCATTTCCCCGGATCTTGTGTTCGGCAACGAAAGAAACCTGCCTGCCTGTTCCGGGTGAATGCTCAGGCACTTCCGGAAACAGCTTGCTGAATAAGGCCTCCTTTGTGCGTTCGGAAGGGTTATGACTGTAATGCTCTGCCAAACCTATCAGGACATTTTCAACCGCCAGTATTTCCGCCTGTATTTCAGGGTATTTTGCCGCCTGTTCTATAAGCTCGCGTGTCTCCCGCTCATTGGTTTCACCCATGACAAAACGTTCTATGACGCCTGATTCTATATATTCCCTGGTATTCACCTTGTATCCTCTTTAAATTCTTTTCTCAATTCCAGTATGGCCGCCCGTATCCTTGTCTTTACCGTTCCGAGAGGTATGTTCAGCTCCCTGGAAGCGTCTTCCTGTGTATATCCTTTGAAATATACATATTCCAGCACAAGCTGCTGCCCGGGTGGCAAACGTTCAACAAGCGACCTGATCCCTATCATATCGACTTGCTGGCTGACCTGGTTCTCCCTGTCCACATGATATACGACATCATCAATGGTTTGGTTTTGATTATCTTGCTTTGATTGCTTTGATCTCAGGTAATCGATGCCGGTATTCCTCGCTATATTCAGCATCCATGTATACAGTCTGCCGCGTTCGGGCAGGTATGCGTCTATGTTTTTCCAGATTTTGATAAACACCTCCTGGAGAAGGTCGTTTGCAATCTCCTCATTTTCAACCGCTTTCAACAGAATGCCCAATAACGCCGAACTATACCGCCTATACATATGCTCAAAAGCAGGCCTGTCGCGCTTTTTCAGCAGAGCTACAAGGGATGCTTCATCGTATATTGTTTTTCCGCCCGTGACCACTTAATTAATACAAACATAGGTATTCTGGTAAAACGCCCCAAATACCCTGATTTTTTTATTATGGGATTTTCGCTAATATTGAAACATAATGGTTAAAAAGTTAATACTACCGGCCTTTTTACTTATTTCCGTGCCGCTTTGTTTCCTGCTGATCAGAAAACCATCTGCAACGATAGTTCATACAGAATTTGAGAAAGAAGGTTCCGGATACGATAAAAAAGAGCTTGAAGAATATTACAGGACACTCCTGGCCGATCCTGCTACCGGTATGATCCCGGCAGGCATTCACCAGAGGGAGCTGGCGTTTGCAGGGACTTTGCCTGTCAACCAGGACCATAAACGGTCAGAATTCTGGAAAGCAAGAGGACCTAATAACCTTGGCGGACGAACAAGGGCAATCGGCATTAATATAGACAACCCAAATGAAGTTCTGGCCGGATCAGCCACCGGAGGCATTTATAAATCTTCAGATGGCGGAAAAAACTGGACCAAGACCGTTTGCCCGGTCAATTCCATTTCATGCATGATACAGGACAGAAGGCCGGGCAAGACCAGTATATGGTATGCAGGCACGGGTGAGCTCAGCGGCTCGAGCGGAACGGCCAACGGAGCTTATTATTATGGCGCAGGCATCCTGAAAAGCACAGACAATGGCAACACATGGAGTGTGCTTCCTTCCACTGCGGGCAACAGCGCGAATAATTTTGACAGTGATTTCGACGGGGTCTGGAACATTGCCATGGATTATTCCAATCTTAATGAAACGGAGCTTTATGCCGCTGTCTATTCCGGTATATACAAAAGCACGGATGGAGGCACAACCTGGAAAAAGAAACGCTCCGGAGCCATAGGCAGCATTTCATACTACACGGATGTGGCCCTGGCCGATGATGGAACCGTGTTTGCCACCATGAGCAGCGAAAGCACGCATAAGGGTGTCTGGCGGAGTCCTGACGGTGAATCCTGGACCAATATCCTTCCCGCAGGATTTCCCACGGTATATGGACGAATGACCATAGGCATTGCGCCTTCGGATCAGACCCAGGTGTATATCATGGCGACCAACACTACCAACTTCGGATTTGTCAGCACCAATTTCCAGGGAGTTAAAGAATGGAACAGCCTGTGGAAATACAAATACCTCTCTGGCAACGGCTCAGGCAGTGAAGGTGTTTGGGAAGACAGAAGCGCCAACCTGCCTGATAAAGGTGGCGATTTCGGATATTTCAGCACCCAGGGCGGATATGACCTGTATGTACGAGTCAAACCCGACAACCCGGATATGGTATTCATAGGCGCTACAAATCTCTGGCGAAGTTCGGACGGGTTTAAGACCAAAAACAATATCGGCTGGATAGGCGGTTATGGTGTCAATACATTCAGGCCGCACTTCAAATCGTATCCCAATCACCACCCCGACAATCACAGTCTTGTATTTGTACCCGGCAGCAGTATCAGAGCTTACAGCACGCATGACGGAGGCATAAGTTACACAGAGGATATTTCAGCCCCGCAGGTCAACTGGGAGGCAAGGATCAACAATTATATCACTTCGCAATTCTATACCGTAGCCATTGATCACGCCACAATCCTCGACAACAAGATCATCGGTGGATTGCAGGATAACGGAACGCATTATGCCGATCAGTATGGCATGGCCAGCTGGCATATGTCATTTAACTCGGACGGTTCTTACTGTTATGTGAAGAACGGGGGATCCGAAATCTATGTCAGCGCCCAGCAGGGACGGGTTGTGCGTTTAAAGGTAAATGCGATCGGGGAACCCGAAAAATTCGCCAGGATAGATCCCAGGCAGCTAACCAGGAACAGTTACGATTTTATCAATCCGTTCGTAATAGATCCTAACAATGAAAACATCATGTACCTGCCTGCTAAAAGAAGGCTTTTCAGGAACAGGAATATTGAGGCCAGGCCGTTCCTGGAAACCTATGACACCACCCGCTGGGATACGCCGCTCTGGGAAGAGCTTACATCGTGTGTTCCTCCGGCCGGTCACGAATTTTCTTCTATTACCATTTCCAGGGTCCGCCCCAATACGCTCTTTTATGGCACCGATAGGGGTAAAATATTCAAGGTAAACCATGCCGATACCGGGAATCCCGCACCCAAAGACATCAGCGGTTCGAATTTCAGCACGGGAAATATCAACTGTATTTCCCTCGATCCGCTTGACAGCAACAGGATAATTGCGGTATTTTCCAACTACAATATCATCAGTGTATTTGAGACAAGAAACGGCGGGCAAACCTGGTCGAACATTTCCGGAAACCTCGAAGAGAATGCCAATGGCTCCGGTTCAGGACCAAGTTGCCGCTGGGCTGCCGTTATGCCACTGAAAAACGGCAAGCGTTCATGGTTCATCGGCACCAGTGTAGGCTTGTTTGCGACCGACAGCCTGGCTGGACTGCAAACCAAATGGATATTCCAGTCACCCAACGGAATAGGCAAAAATATTGTTACCATGATAGATACCCGCCTGCAGGATTATTATGTCGTAGTGGCAACCCACGGGTATGGCATACATAGTGCGAATGTTGCAAACGATTGGCAGATCACGGGGACGAACGCTCAGGGGGAACTTAGCAGGTTCACCGTGTATCCAAACCCTGTAAATGACCAAACCGTTATGATCACCCTGAATAACGCAATTGAAGAAACACCATCATTCAGGCTGATCAGCCAGGATGGAAAGGTCAGGAACGGCAGCATCGGGCAGGTTGACAAGCTGGACGCCACGAGTTACAGGATACACCTTAACAATACCGCTTCCGGCATATACTGGTTATCCATGCGATCGGGAATAAGGGAACACGCCGAAAAAATAGTGGTGGTGCAATAAGACCGAACATGCTGGAAACCAAATCATCCTATAAATAAAAAATATAAGTTTTTGAGGCATTATCTTTTTCAAAATTGGTAAGTTTGCATCGTTTTTTTTATGTCCATCCTGTTGAAATACCTGAAGATGCAATGGCCGGTTCTTTTACTGGCGCTGTTCCTGGCATCAATCAACCAAAGCTTTTCCCTGCTTGATCCGCAGATCACAGGAAGAATTGTGGATGAAGTGATCATCAGCAAAGACAAACTCAGTAAAACCGAATATCTTAACCATGCCTTATACCTGATAGGACTTTCAATCGGCGTCACCATGGTGTCGCGCATTGCAAAGAATTTCCAGGATTATTATACCAATGTCATTGTACAGAAACTCGGTGCCCAGATCTTTGCAGACGGCCTCAAACATTCCCTTGAACTTCCTTTCCAGGTGTTTGAAGACCAGAGAAGCGGCGAGACACTGAGCATACTTCAGAAAGTAAGAACGGATTCCGAAAGGCTTATTACCTCGTTTATCGGCATCCTTTTCACATCCCTCGTGGGCATTATTTTTATTCTTATCTATACGCTGAATGTCAGCTATGAGGTCACGCTGGTGTATGTAGGTTCAATATTCATTATCGGCATGATCAGCTCACTGCTGAGCAAGAAGATTAAAGTGATGCAGAAAAAGATCGTCGGCGAAACGACAGCCCTGGCAGGAAGCACCACCGAAAGCCTGCGCAATATAGAACTGGTCAAAAGTCTCGGACTGGCCAGCCAGGAGATCAAGAGACTGAATAAAACCACTTATAAGATACTGGGTCTTGAGCTCAAAAAAGTAAAATACATACGAAGCCTGAACTTCCTTCAGGGCACTACCGTTCAATTCACCCGCAGTGTCATGATCATGGTGCTGTTATACCTCATCTTCCAGGACACGATATTGCCGGGACAATATTTTACGTTCCTGTTCTATTCGTTCTTTTTGTTCAACCCCCTGCAGGAACTCGGGAATATTATCCTGATACACCGCGAAGCTGAAGTGTCTCTCGACAACTTCAAAAGGCTTATGGAAACGCCAATTGATTACAAACCTGACAAACCTAAACTGCTGAAAGGCTTGCAGCATTTTGAATTCAGGAATGTCACATTCAAGCATAAAAGCGCCGGAACCTATGCCTTAAAGGATGTGAGCTTTAAAGTAGATAAAGGTGAAACGATTGCCTTTGTGGGTCCTTCAGGTTCGGGTAAAACCACTCTTGTCAAACTGCTTGTTGGTCTTTACCAGGCCCAGAGCGGTAATATTCTCTATGAAGGGATTGATGCCCGTGAAGTGAACCTGGACGAACTGAGGGAGCATATCGGATTCGTGACGCAGGATACCCAGCTTTTTTCAGGGTCCATAAAGGAGAATCTTTTGTTTGTCAATCCGAAGGCCACGGATGAGGAAATATACGATGCGCTGGAAAAAGCAAGCTGCCAGAGCCTCCTCGCAAGGGTCGACAATGGAATCGACAGCATTATCGGTGAAGGCGGCGTGAAGGTAAGCGGCGGTGAAAAACAAAGGCTGTCTATAGCCCGCGCGTTACTGCGCAAACCCCAGCTGCTGGTGTTTGACGAAGCCACTTCAGCACTCGACAGCCTGACTGAAGAAGAGATCACCCAGACGATCAAAAAAATAAATCTTTACCAGTCGTGTATCACCATACTTATTGCACACAGGCTGAGCACCATTATGCACGCTAACAGGATATACGTGCTGGAGCAGGGCTCAATTATAGAGCATGGCAGGCATGAAGAGCTGCTGATGGAGAAGGGCCTGTACTACGCCATGTGGCGCCAGCAGATCGGCGAAAGGAAGTCGGGTGAGAAGCTTGCAGAATTGAAATAACCCCTCCGGATGTAACCATACGAGGCAGTAAACCATGCCGTAATCTCAGGTTACATGATGCAACAACCCTGTACATCAGCGATAATATAAAAAAGAAATTCCATATGTTTTGCATATGGAATTAGCTTAAAAAAGTCTATGTGGTTTCGGTTGCACCAATAGGACAACCGGAGTTCAGATCTTCAAATCAATCCTTGGTCATGGTAATGACCTCGTTTTTCTTGTACTGCTTGCCCCTGAAAGTGAAAGACACCTCATCAACTTGTACATTCGGCTCGTCTTCGTTACACTTGTCGGTCACCTCAGACTTGGATTTTTTAATGATTATGTTTGACAGTGTATCGCTGCCATAACGCCACTGGATGATCAGGTCGGAATTATTCAGATAGCTTTCGTAATCGCTGTAAGTGGATTTGTACGGACGATCGGTGATCATAGTGGAATAGTTATAAGCTGTATAGGACGCCATCAGCTGGGTCAGCTCAAAAGAATCTCTCTTTAATGTGGTCCTGTCTATCCTGATCGCATCCATTTCATTAATTTCCTGAACGGTGAAATCTTCAAACTTCACTGGGATCAAAACGCGCTCTCCGTAGTTAATGTCACGGTTACACTCACGGCACCTGCTGAACAACACAAGGATAGCAAAAAGACTGATATATAATTTCATAATCTCGAATTTGCTACAAAAGTAAGATATAATTTCCTGAAAAAAACATGTTTATTGTTAACAACAGCTATTTTTTATAGTTATTATTCCATTTTTTTTGACTATAATAAACACATTACTCTCAGATTTTTAGCAATTTGGACCGATAATGCCTGATATTTAAGGATGGCTTAACGCGTAATAACAAAGAAAAACCAACTTTTAACCTCCCAGTGTAAAGCGTACCCCGACAGTAAGGGACTCATACCGAAGTTCAACTCCATTATTAATCCCTTAAACCTGTCAGATATAAAACAATTAGTAAGGTAACTCTCCCGGCCAATTGAGGCTTGAGCCACAAGAGACAATTATTTTTTTACCGCATCCATTCTGAATGTATATCCCAACTGAATGTAAAGTGGAACAAATGGTTTGGTTTTAAAATCCTGTGTTAAGAGTTTCCCCGCCTTCAGATAGATATCACTTCTTTTAAAGGAATATCCGATTTGCAGACCATAGTTGAAATTACCGCCTGTTGAAGGCTGGTACCAACCATTTTTAACCTCCGGAAATATATCCCTGTACACTTCGGTATGCTTGAAATGTGTTACAATGGCCTTATCAAAGCCGAAATCACCTGCCACAAACCATTTGGGTTTGTAGTAACCCAGGGTGGCGCTGAAATCCGAGCCAAAATTTACCATCCGCACAAGCGTATTTTCATGCCTTCTGAAAATACCCGCTATTTTTGCGCTTACGTGAAAGTTATTGATCTGATATAACCTTACCTGTCCTCCCAGCTTACTTTTAAAATCATCTGTCAGCCTTTTCCCGGCAGGAAAGGAATACTCGGCTTGAAGGATTACAGGCATTCTGGTTTTCAAGCGGTAACCGTACCCTGCCCCCAATACTACTCCGTGCATCAGTCCTGTGTTTATGTTTAATACATGCCGTTCTTGCTGCAAATTTGTCCAGTTGATTTCCTGTGCAAACGCTTTGCTGTTAAAGCCTGATAGGCTTATTAATAATGTTGCGATTATGAAATGTTTCATGTTATTATTATAAATTATATGTGGTTTTTTACTTAAGGGTATTTAAATAGTCAAGCATCATGGGATATACCTGGTCCCATCCTTTCTGGAATGTAAACAGGTTATGGCCTACACCCTTCACTTCATGCAATTCTGCATTGGGAAATGCCGAAGATACTTTCAGTGCATGAGACAGACCATACGACGTGTTGCGCTCACTGTACAGGAACAGCACTTTGGTCGTAAACTTATGCAGGTTTGTTGTCCAGTCGGGCCTGTTTTTATTTGCCAGATCAAAATGGACTTTATAGGATACTGCCCCTCTCCGCCAGTATGGAACCCTGCCTTCGTTGCCAAGGGAGCCTCCCGCATCGGATGCCGCGTCCAGCAAATTCTGTTTATAATCCAGGATGGCGTGCTCGTCCTTCTTTCCCGATATGAATTGCGCACTGTAAGCCGCATCATTTAATTCTTCACCGAAATAGTTAAGATCGTGGGCACGGCTTATATAATCCAATACATCCTGCCAGATAAAACCACCCGGTTCGCAAAGAATTGTTCCTTGTACATCATTTGGATACAGATTAATGTAAGCTGTAGCCAGCATGGCTCCCCACGATTGTCCAAGCAGGAATACCTTTTGTCCCGGAGATGTACGGTAGTGAGCGATTACGGCCCTTAAATCCTCAAAGGCCAAGTCCAGGGTATAGGTAGAGTAAGGGAACCGTTGCGACAAACCTGCGCCGCGCTGGTCATAAAAAACCACCCTGTATCCCTGATCCGCAAATGCCTTGAAATTAAACAGGTAACGGTAGTCGTTACCCGGTCCTCCATGCAATACGACTATCATGGCGCTATCAGCCGGCCCGAATGCCTCTGAATGGAATTTTGCCCCATTAACCGTTATGGAGGGCAGGCTTGGATCCTCATCGACTGTTTTATGAACCAGGTTACCGGTTTCATTGATCTTGAGCTCCTTATTGCATGCTGAAAATGCAACTGTTGAAATAATGGCTATTGCCAAAAATAATTGTTTATTCTTCATATTTTATTATGTATTAAAATTGGGGCAAAAGTAAAATCAAGGGACAGGCCCCATCGACCTAAAAGGTAGGGTAATACACGTTTTTATGAAAACTCAAGGAATATCAACTGCCTGATAATTAATGGTATATGTAAGTTGAGACCTATATGTGAGAGTTGAGACCGGGAAAGAACTATTCCAAACGCATATTCAGGCCGCTTAAATATTCCGAAGGAGAAATTCCGGCTATTTTTTTAAAATTCCTGTTGAATGAGGATTTTGAATTAAACCCGCAGTCGTAAGCCAGTGAAAGCAGGGTGAACCTTTGATTTCCCCCGGCATTGACAATCTGTTTAAATTCCTGTATTCGCTGGACATTAATGTAGTCATAAAAGTTCTTTTGCTCCAGTGTATTAATTACCTGGGACAGGATATTAGGGTGTACATTCAATCTCTGTGAAAGTTCTGCCAGGGTTAATTCCGGATTCCTGTACAGTTTATTCTCCTCCATCAGTTTGACGAGCTTTTGATGGATTGCCCTTGCAGCTGCATCACTTAAGCTTGATTTGCTATACTTTGCATGGACGTTTTTCTTTTCAGAGGCTGTTTCCGTGGATTCATCCTTAATCCCGGCCGCCGTTCCGCTGATTTCAACTGCCGGACTGTAACCGGGTGGATTATTGCCTGAATCCCCATAAATATTGGGGTGCTGCGTAAATATACCCACCTGGTTTATTCCATAATATCCTATAAAGATCACATACAGGACAACCGCGCCAAAAATGTATTCATCGCCAACATGAAGTAAAATAATTAACCAAATGATACAAAGTCCAAGGATCAGATACCTCAGCCAATCAAGGTTAATTTTTTCCAAATAGGAGAACTGATTTGCAATATTTCGTTTGTGATTCTTCAGCACAATTAATGATTTGGATAGATAGGCTATTCCCGAAATGGCGGTAGCCAACCGGAGAATGAACATTTGCACCTCATATCCCTTGCCTTTGGCCTGGTACACCTCGATCTTGTTATCATATGATGTAGCGAAAAAACCTATAAAAAAGAGATATGATATAACAAATGGCAGAAAATGCACCCATTTGTGCTTCATGCTGGTGGATTGGCTGGTTAATGATGTGGTATACAGGAATAAAAAAGGTCCATGTATAAGGGGTAAGGGGATTTCCATACCTAGCAAATACGGAAAATGAATATATTGACCGCTAAAATAAATGTAAAACAATGTCAGGTGTATCCCGATAAATAATAACCAAAGGGACAATACCTTGTCAGCATAACTTTTTTCTTTCTTTCCCAACATGATGATGGATAGAAAAAACGTCAAGATTATACCCGTCAAGTACATATTTTTCACAAAGGTAATTCAATTGCCAGAAATGACTTATATGTTTATTTAAATCCCTGGAACACACCATCCATATGCTGGTGATACGGTTCCTGTAAAGCATGCCGTTGATGGAAAATTTCTAAAAAAAGCCGGACAATGATGCCCGGCTTTCAACCTGAAATTTATATTGTTATGCTCATCTATCTCCGGATTACCAGGCGTCTCAAGGCCACTGCTCCGCCGGTTTTCACTTTTACAATGTATATGCCTGCGCTTATTCCCGAAACATCGACAATATGAACGCCTGCCTGAACCGTACCGGTATATACCTCTTTGCCGTCAAGCGCCAGGAGGCTCACAAGCCCTTCTCCTTTTTCCAGACTGACAAGGACTTCGGACGTGGCGGGATTCGGATACACGGATATGCCGTTGTTAAGCTGGTTTTCATCAATGTTTACTTTCCTGGTGGCATGGCCCCCGATAACAAAATCGAATGATGTCAGGCTGGGATCGTTGCTGAGGATATGCACGCTGGTCCTTCTCAAACCCGTATCGGCAGGCATGAAGCTGATGTTTACGGATAAGCTGTCACCTGCGGCTATATCCTGCGGGAAAGTAATGCCCTGGAGGGTAAATTCGGTCGCCTGGGAACCCGAAACAACAATGGTGCTCACGTGCAGATTGGTGTTGCCGGTGTTAAACATTTTGAACGTGCGTAATTGCGAATTGGGTATTTCAACGCTTCCGAAATCGGTGTGGTTTGCCAGTGAAAAGCCCAGGCTTCCGTTACTGATGACCCTGTTATTGCCTTTAACTTCCAGTACCGGTGAGGTTCCCGTTCCAAGGACATCAAACGTGAACATCCCCTCATCTGCATCATTGCTGGCTATGGTAACGGTCGCCAGGTGTAATCCGTTGACAGCCGGATTAAATGCGATGTCTACAAATGAGGAATCGCCAGCTGCTATCGGAGAAGCCGGGGTTAATGCCCCCAGGCTGAATGATCCTGCATTCGCTCCTGATAAAGCAATGTTGTTGACGGTCAGCTCATCCGTACCCGTATTTACAATAAAAAAACGATTGGTCTTGCTGCCGTTTTTCATCACATTGCCGTAAAACGTATTATCTGCTGAACCTGGTGTGTTGTCACCGGAGTTGATAAGCGCACCATTGCCTTTTACGGATATTTCCTGGGCTATGGCAGTGCCCCGGATATTGAAATTATACAGGGGTTTGCCGTCATCATCATTATCAATTCTCATCTCGGCAACACGCGCACCAAGCGCCAGAGGCATGAACGTCACATCGACAGACAGGCTGTCTCCCGGACTGACTGTTTTGGGATAAGTGGCTGCAGGTATTGTAAAATCATTGTTGTTCAGCCCGGCTATGCTGATGCCGTTAATGGTGAGGTCTTCTGTTCCGGTATTGAAAATTTTGAAACCGGAGGTTTTCTGTTTGCTTATATTCAGTTGGCCGAAATCGGTCAGATCCGCACTGCTTGGGATCAGGTCATTGTCCGCAATAAGCACGTGATTGCCTTTCACAAGGATAGCCGGTATAACGGCCGTACCCTGGATGCTGAAATCGTATGTCGCTTCATTGGGGTCGTTGCTGGAAACGTTCATTTGAGCAATCCTCAGACCGCTGGCAGCAGGAAGAAATGTTACCGGCACTGTCATTGTTTTGTTCGGACCCAATTTTCTCGGATATGTAATGGTAGGGAATGTAAATTCTGACGCATGGGTTCCGCTGATGCTTATATTGTTTATTTTCAGCGTGTCAGTTCCCGCGTTTACAATGGTGAATATCCTCGTCAGAGCCTTGTTAACCCTTGTCTTGCCGAAATCGGTGCTGTCGGACAGGTCGGGTGTTGCATCACCGTCCGCAATAGACGTATTGTTGCCTTTGATGTCTATTTCCGCAGCCTTGAGAGTGCCCCTTATCGCAAAATTATAGGTGGCTTCATTGCTGTCGGAATTATCGATGTTCAGTGTGGCATTGCTGACGCCGACAGACACAGGGGTAAAAGTTACCTGGAAGCCAAAACTGTCGTGAGCGGCGATAGTGACGGGATATGTGATGGTCTGCGGAACGAATTCAGTCCTTTGTGCGCCTGTCGTATAAATGTTGGTGATCTCAAGATCGGTGTTGCCGTTGTTGAACACCTTGAATGTTTTCACAACGGAGGTGATGACAAGCGTTGATCCGAAATCTGAATGATCGTTGGCTGCGGGACTGTTATCGTTGTCGAGGATATTGATATGATTGCCTTTTACAAGGATTTCCGGCACTACGCCGAGACCCCCGTCCTTCAGCACATTTTGTGCATATATATCTTCCGATGAGCCACTCCTGGCATCATCCCATGCAATGAATGCGCCTCCGAACTCATCTTTTGTCATCACATTATTCAGCTGGTCGCCGCTGGCAGAAGCTATCAGCGTACCGTTTGTGGTCCATTGCATGACTCCGGAACTGTTGACTGACTGGGCGTAAATATCATAATGGCTTCCGTTTCGCATATCGCTCCAGGACATGATTGCACCGCCTGCATCGTCGGAAATAATCACCGGCATTTCCCTTAACCCGCTGCTGCCGCAAACAACTGCGCCATTCGTGGTCCATTGTGCATTGCCCGCATAATCGACGCGCTGGACATACACATGGTTTGCTCCGCTGTTCCGGCCGTCGATCCATGTAACAATGGCGCCGAACGCTCCATCGGTCGTTATTCTGCAGCTATGCTGGTTGCCTGAAGAGGTACATATTCCTACCCCTGTGGAAGTCCATACCATCGCTCCGGAAGCGTCAATTCTCTGCGCATAGATGTCCCAGTTTGCACCCCGGGTATCATACCAGCATATGACAGCACCTCCGGAATCATCGGATACAATATCAGGTGCAAGCTGGTCATTCACTTCGGTATTGACTGCAACCCCATCCGTGGCCCATTGCATGCTCCCGCTGAGATCAATTTTCTGGGCATAGATATCATATACATCGGCCTTTTTAGAGTTCCTGCCGTCATCCCAGGTGATAATGGCATTCAGATTGCCTGCATCCATAGTGATCCTCGGCGTGCGTTGATGCCTTGTTGCAATACAGACAGCCACGCCATCGCTTGTCCATGCCATTGTTCCGCTGGATCCTACACGCTGCGCATAAATGTCCCCTTCGCTGTTGCGGTAATCTTCCCAGACAATAATGGCAGAACCGTTACTGTCGTATACCATTCTCACATTGAGCTTATCCGCTCCCGGAGAACATATTTCAACCCCATCCGTAGCCCATTGAATAGTTCCGCTGGAGTTTACAAGCTGAGCATGAATGGCCTTGGCGCCGCTGACGTAATGTGTCCAGCAGATGTACGCGCCTCCGTTGCCGTCGGATACAACCTGAGGAAGCACCTGGTCATCTGCGCTGCCGCAGATAAGTACACCGCCTGCCGTCCATTGCTCGTCGCCAAGCGCATCATACCTTTGGGCATAGATATCATAACTTTTGCCGCGGATATCAGCCCAAACGACGATAGAACCGCCATTGCCATCATATGTTATATCCGGCGTAATCTGCCTGCTCGTTTCCGTACAGACCGGATTGTTTACCCAGTGGTATTTGGGCCATTGGGCACAGGCCTGGCTGATTACCAGGAGCAGGCACGAAAGAAGAAATTTTTTCAGGGGATTTGAAAGGTGATGAAAGCATAATAGATAGTTCATAATATTTACGTTTGTTTTGTTAAGGACAAAATTAATGTTAAAAAAATGTACTTTTCCACTCAATGGAAGACATTTTTGTAACTTTCGTAAAATAATTTGATTAAATGCAAGAGAGCAGAATTGTATGCTCTTAAAAAACAGACCACTACATCCTTAAGGATAGTGTTTTAATAAGCCTTTGCGAACAGTACTCTCTGAGCGGAGGGCTTTCCGGTAAGCACGCATTTCCCTTCTTCCCGCTTATTTTCCAACGGTATGCACCTGATAGTGGCTTTTGTCATTTCCTTGATTTTTTCCTCCGTTTCACCGCTTCCGTCCCAGTGGGCGGAAATAAACCCTCCCTTATCCTCAAGAACTGAAACAAATTCGTCCCAGGAATTAACCTCATGAATATTGTTATCCCTGAAAACTCTCGCCCTGTCAAAAATAGCTTTCTGTATATCTTCGAGCAGATTTTTCACGTACATGTCGATGCCTTCCTGTTTCTGCACGGATTTCTCCTTCGTGTCGCGTCTTGCCAATTCCACTGTCCCGTTCTCGACATCCCTTGGCCCGATGCCAATTCTCAGCGGAACACCTTTCAGTTCCCATTCGGCAAATTTGAATCCTGGTTTAAAGGTGTCCCTGTCATCGAACTTGACACTCAGGTTCAGTGCCTCGAGTTTTTTCTTTATATCCCTTGCCGCATCCGACACTTTTTCGCGCTCTTCATCACTCCTGTATATCGGCACTATCACTACGTGAACAGGAGCCAGGTTGGGAGGCAGCACAAGGCCGTCATCGTCGCTGTGCGCCATAACAAGCGCTCCCATAAGCCTGGTGGAAACTCCCCAGCTTGTAGCCCATACATGTTCCAGCTTCCCTTCCTTTGTCTGGAAACGCACATCAAAAGCCTTTGCAAAATTCTGCCCCAGAAAGTGTGAAGTGCCCATCTGGAGGGCTTTTCCGTCCTGCATCAGGCCTTCTATGCAATATGTCTCAACCGCCCCGGCAAAACGCTCATTTTCCGTTTTTACGCCTTTCACCACGGGTATGCCCATAAAATTTTCGGCAAAATCCGCATACACGTCCAACATCTGTTTTGTTTCTACTATCGCCTCTTCCGACGTGGCATGTGCGGTATGGCCCTCCTGCCATAAAAATTCCGCGGTGCGCAAAAACAGGCGGGTGCGCATTTCCCAGCGGACCACATTCGCCCACTGATTGATCAGTATGGGCAAATCCCTGTAACTCTGTATCCAGCCTTTGTAAGTGTTCCATATAATAGCCTCGCTGGTGGGCCTTATGATCAGTTCTTCTTCAAGCTTTGCCTTTTCATCCACCACAATGCGTCCATTCTCCACTTTCAGCCTGTGATGGGTAACAACAGCGCATTCCTTGGCAAAACCTTCGGCGTTCTTTTCTTCCTTTTCAAAGAATGATTTCGGTATGAGCAAAGGGAAATAGGCGTTTGAATGGCCTGTCTGCTTAAACATCTTGTCGAGCTGTTGCTGGATTTTCTCCCAAATTGCATACCCGTAAGGTTTGATAACCATGCATCCCTTCACTGCCGAATGCTCGGCCAGATCAGCGTCTTTTACCAGATTATTATACCACTCACTGTAGTTCTCACTCCTTTTTATTTTTTCGAAAGCCATGTATTGCTAATTGGAATAATTTTTGTACCTTTGATTGTGCAAAGGTATTACTTAAAAGCAATTTGCGCATAAAAAAACAGCATTATGAAACAAATTTTGAATTTATCAATTCTCGCTCTTGTTTTCAGTTCCTGTTCCATGCAAAAGCAGGCTTCCACTGCAACAGGAAGGACTGATGAGGTCTATTTCACTGTTAACGATACCCGGAAAAAAGCCAGCTCCACAGCATCGGAATACCAAGGGGAAAGCCTTCAGGACAAGGACCGGAACAGCAATGCCGGGAATTATACCAGCAGCTATTCCAACCGCCTGCGGAATTTCGGCAGTTCACAACGCTTCAATTATTCAAATTACCAGCCGGTACTTGTTCAGACCATGTTCTATAATCCCTACACAGGCTGGTCGATAGGCATGAGTTATGTCGATCCGGATTACGGATATATGGGTGGTTATAACAGTCCTTTTTCCCCATACTACGGATACTACATGCCATACGGAGACCCGTTCTATACTTATGGATGGGGTGGTTCATGGATGACCGGCTATTACCCGTATTATACCTATAACCCTTACTATTTCAACGGATGCGGATACGGCTGGGGCTATGGACGCGGCTATGGGTACTACGGATACAACAGGGGTCAGTTTTATAATAACTACAATTATTACAACAGGCCTTCCGGCGGAGCTTCGAGGCCGAATTATTCCCGCAGGACCGGAAGTTCGAACAACCAGCCTTATACTCAACCAAGTCAGCAGCAGAACTCCGGCAACAACAATAACAATAATAACAGCGGAAACGGAAAGTGGTATGATGGCGGCAACAGTGACAGGGGTGGTTCTTCCGGAAGCAGCAGCGGTGGTTCATGGAGCAAACCTTCCTCAGGATCCTCGGGCAGTTCCGGTGGCAGCGGCAGCAGTTCAGGCGGCAACAGCGACAGAGGCTCATCAGGTTCAGGCGGAAGTACCCGCAGACGTTAATATATAGCCGTTTTCTATCAGCATGAGGTTTATTTCACTAGTGTGTTTGTGTCTTCTTTCGGTAGCTGCACATGCCCAGAATGAAGCAGATGTCGTCAGGTATTCCATGCAGGTTCCGGGAAGCACTGCAAGGTCGTACGGGGTTGCAGGAGCATTCGGTTCCATCGGTGCCGATCCTTCATGCGCAGGAATAAATCCTGCAGGGCTTGCAAGGTACCGCACCAGCAATTTCTTTTTAAGCACGGGTTTTTATACTGCCAGGAATAAAGCAAATTACCTCAGCACAAGCATCTCTGACAGCAAATTCAATTTTAATCTGCCGAACCTCGGTTTCATAGCCAATATACGGGGTGAGGATTATGAGTCAAAAAAACCCCAGGGATTTGTCAACTTCGTATTCGGATTTAACGTCAACCGGCTTAACAACTTTCATAAACGAAGCATTTTCGACGCCAATAACTCATCCAGCAGCATTACGGAAAACTGGGCGGAAAGGGCAACGGAGACCGGGACTATTCCCGACAATTTTTCAAAGTATTCACTTGAGCATCTCGCCTACAGGGCCTGGGTCATTGATAAAGACACTTCATCTCCCACCCCGGCTTATGTCTCTGCGTACGGAAAAAATCCGACCGTTAATGTCAACCAGAGCGGAAGCATACTTACCCGTGGCGCCTTGAATGACTATAATTTTAGTTTTGCCGGTAATTACAGGCATATCATCCTTGTGGGCATATCGCTGGGCGCCAAAAGTGTGCGGTATATTGAAAACAACAGCTTTATTGAAGAGGATAAAAAGGTGTCTTCCGTGAGGGATATAAAAAAGGTGACGTTCGAACAATACCTGCGGACAGGCGGCATGGGTTTCAACGCGAAGATTGGTGTTAATGCCGCGCCGACAGAATACCTCCGCTTAGGATATGCATTCCATTCACCAACAGTGTTCAATCTGACCGATTCATATTCGTACACGATCATGTCAGAATTTGATTTCGGGGCCATTGACCAGTTCGGGGATGTCAGGCCTAATACAAATGCCAGCACCGACGCCACTATTTACAAATACAAGATCACCACACCGGCAAGGCATGTCTTTAGCGTGGGGCTTGTAAACAAGGAAATAGGATTTCTTTCGCTTGATATAGAAACCGTCAATTACAGTTCTGCAAATATTATCAGCAAAGACAGGGGCGCTGATGCATATTCATTCACCAATGAAAACCTGAATATCAAAAAAACACTCAATCCGACTGCGGTGAATTTCAGGCTGGGCGGAGAGGCCATTTATGAGCAATACAGGTTCAGGGCCGGTTATGCAAGATACCCAAGTCCATATAAAGAAGGTGCCGTTCCGGTATTGAAAGACCTGGTGAATAACATATACTCCCTGGGTTTTGGCATCAAAACAAAGTCATATGCATTTGACGTGGCTTACGTGAATAGCGGGTATGCCGATTATTCCGTTCCGTATACCCTAAAAACCAAAACTACTACTTACCTTACCAACAATGTGAGGTCAAGCAATATTGTCCTCTCCATGGGTATTTCCCTGGATTAGAGGCAATCCCCGCGCCAGGGATGGAACGGCCTGTCTGAGCTCCTTTGCCCTAATCAGGGTAAAGAGCGAGTAGTGACAGCCCGGCAGGCGCCCTGATCAAATAATTCGTTTTACCTTCATTTTTTCTTAGTATTTTTGCGCCTTCATGCGGCCAACAGACAAATACTCGGAAAGAGGAGTTTCTTCACAGAAAGAAGATGTTCACAAAGCCATTGCGCATATAGATAAAGGTTTGTTCCCACAGGCTTTCTGCAAGGTTATTCCCGATGTGCTTGGAAATGACGAAGCATTTTGCAACATCATACATGCTGATGGAGCCGGGACGAAAAGCAGCCTGGCGTACCTATACTGGAAAGAAACCGGAGACATGTCTGTATGGCGGGGAATAGCCCAGGATGCCATTGTGATGAATATAGACGACCTCTTATGTGTTGGCGTAACGGACGGATTGCTCCTGTCGAGCACCATCGGGAGAAACAAAAAGCGCATACCCGGCGAAGTTATTGCAGAAATCATCAGTGGCACTGAAGAGTTTATTGAAAACCTTCGGCCCTTCGGCATTCACATATTCAGCGGGGGCGGAGAAACAGCAGATGTAGGCGACCTGGTAAAAACCATCATTGTAGACAGCACTGTAACTGCCAGGGCCAGGCGGAGCGATATCATCTCCAATCACAACATACAGCAAGGGGATGTTATTGTAGGACTGGCCAGTGACGGAAAGGCCTCTTATGAAAAAGAATACAACGCAGGCATGGGCAGCAACGGGCTCACCAGCGCAAGGCACGATGTGTTCCATGCAGTTTACCGCGAAAAATATCCTGAGAGCTACGATGACCTGCTCCCGGACGACCTGGCATACACCGGCCGTTTGAAATTAACCGATAAAGTAGAAGGCATTCCGCTTGATGCAGGGAAAATGGTACTGTCGCCAACGCGCACGTATGCACCGGTGATCAAAACCATCTTGAGTGAATACAGGGAACACATACATGGCATGGTGCATTGCACAGGAGGTGCTCAAACCAAGGTTCTTCATTTTGTCAAAGACAATCTGCACATTATAAAAGACAATTTATTCCCTACCCCGGTGCTTTTTAAAACCATACAGGAACAAAGCGGAACCAGCTGGGAAGAGATGTACAAGGTATTTAACATGGGTCACCGCATGGAACTGTACGTAAAGCCTGATATGGCTGATAATCTGATAAACATTTCTGGGTCGTTCGGCATAGAAGCCAGGATGATCGGACATGTAGAAGCATCCCCCGTTAAAAAGCTTACTATTAAAGGAGCTCATGGTGAGTTTACCTATTGATCAGCACCCTCTGAAACAGGCTGTTTTCCCTTTTGCAACACATTTTATGAACCTGGGGAAGTGATATTAGTCAACCCTATCTCATTCCTGCTTTACAACAATAAGAATTATATTTGAAGTACGATATCAGGATGTATGACAATCGATACAAAAATATTATTTGATATAGGCTTTACAGAAGGCAAAGTTCTTGGTCTGGTAAAAAAGGTCCTGAAACATATGGACAACGTCCCTGAAGAAGATTTGCTGGCCCTCCTGAAGAAACTGAAGGACTATCCCGAGAATTTTTTGGATGACGAGAAGCTGGGTTACATCGCCTCTAAAATGATTGAGGAAGCAAATGCGCCGGTGAACAGCGAAATTCCACTTGTCGATGAACCCAGGCCGTATAAAGTGTTTGGTGGCCAATATATAGAGGACGGTGCAAAAACACAGATGGATGTGGCCATGAAATTACCCGTAACTGTTGCCGGAGCTCTGATGCCGGATGCCCACCAGGGCTATGGCCTGCCTATCGGCGGCGTACTTGCTGCCAAAAATGCCGTCATACCCTATGGTGTCGGCGTTGACATAGGCTGCAGGATGGCGCTTTCCATTTTTGATGTACCGGAAACGCACCTGATACAGCATGAATCGCACTATAAACGTGAACTCATCGCCCACACCAGATTCGGTGCGGGGGAAGGCTTCAAGGGTCAAAACCGCTCTGATCATGCCGTACTTGACAGAAAAGAGTTCAACCTCAATCCGTTTATCAAAAACCTCCAGGACAAGGCCTGGTCGCAGCTCGGCACGTCAGGCGGCGGCAACCATTTTGTGGAATGGGGCATCATTGAATTCGGGCAGAAGGATATTCAGCTGAATATTGAGAAAGGCAGCTATCTCGCCTTACTCACACATTCAGGATCGCGCGGACTGGGCGCCACTATTGCCGGTTACTACACCAGGCTTGCCAAGGATATTTGCAAACTCCCGCGCGAAGCTGTCAACCTGGCTTATCTCGACCTGAACTCTGAAGCCGGGCATGAATACTGGATGGCAATGAACCTTGCGGGTGATTATGCATCCGCATGCCATGAGGTCATACATGCCAAACTTGCAAAAGCCATTGGTGCGCCCTTACTTGGTAAAGTCGAAAACCACCACAACTTTGCATGGAAGGAAATCCTGGACGGGGAAGAAGTCATCGTACACAGGAAAGGAGCCACTCCGGCCGGAGAAGGTGTTATGGGCATTATTCCCGGTAGCATGACCGCACCGGGATTTCTTGTCAGAGGCAAGGGGGACAGCTCCTCCATACATTCCGCTTCTCACGGTGCCGGCAGGCAGATGAGCCGGACCAAAGCCATCCAGAGCATCAGCCGTAAAGACATGCAGCAGATACTGAAACAGCACAATGTGTCGTTGATTGGGGCAGGTCTTGACGAAGCACCTATGGCTTATAAGGATATTCATATGGTGATGAAAGCCCAGAGAGACCTGGTGGATATAGTGGCTAAATTCATCCCCAGGATAGTGCGTATGGCTGATGACGGAAGCCGCGAGGATTAATGCACTATAATTTTTTGTGCGGATGCAGAATCGTATGCCATTCATCACGCACGATATTCTTACATACCAAACCTTAGGTATTTTTTAATGAACGACCCTTGCCCCTGCCATTTATTTAGAATAATTCTAAATAAAATGTACTTTTGCATTTTCCCTGTTACTCTCACACCGGTGGTGCGGGGAATACCGGGAACAACATACAACAGAACATATGGAATTTCACCTGCTTGTCAGCAATCTGTTTATTCAGGAAGGCGTCCGCTCTATACTTACAAGCAGATTTCCTTCGGCCAATATTAAATTGCTGAAAGGCTTTGACGCATTCACCGCAGATGCCATTCGTGAACACGCCATACTGATCACCAGTGATCATTCCATCTTTTACAATTACCAGCCCAAGATCAGGAACCTCATATTAAAGAAACAGATCAAGACCGTCCTGCTGGCCAATACGACGCAGATGGAACAGCTGAAAGAGAAAGACCTTGATTCGATTCATGCCCTCTTATATACCAATTGTTCGCTGGATGATCTGTATGAAGCGTTGGGCTTTATTCAATCAGGACTTACCTACCGCTGCAAGAAACTGACCTCTTCCGCTTCCCCGCGGGAAACGTTTGAAAAACTACTGAACGCACAACAGATCTCATCCCGGGAAATGGAGATCATCAAACTTGTGATCGAAGGCCTGACAAGCCATGAAATAGCCGAAAAGCTTCATATCAGTTATTATACTGTCACTACACATCGCAGGAATGTCAATAAAAAGCTTAACCTGAAAAACCCCCAGGACCTTCTGAGGCTCTCCTTTGAAAACCCTTGAGTACAAATCCGAAAGCTGGGTTCATGAACTACAGGAATCCCGCAGATGCTTTATTCGACGGAACAGCATGATTCAGGACCAATCCGGTATCATTTTCGAAATAAAAGACTAAATTGCACCCCGTTTTAGTGCCAATTAACACCCTCAACAACACATGAACAGATTATTCACACTTCTTGTTTTTTCATTTCTTTGCGTTCAGGCATATTCACAGCAAAAAGATTCCGTCAGGGAGATCAACCTCAAAAATATAAAACAGCTAACCTTCGGAGGTGATAATGCAGAAGCTTATTTCAGCTTTAACGGCAAATCCCTCACGTTCCAGACCAACAATAAAGCATGGGGATTAAAATGCGACCAGATATATACCATGGATATCAAAAAGGCCGTTAAGAAAGGGGATGAGTACATGCCGAGGCTTATCAGCACAGGGAAAGGCCGCACCACCTGCTCGTATTATATGCCGGGCGACAAGTCCATATTGTTTGCCAGCACGCATCATCATATGGATACCTGCCCTGCTGCAGTGCCTTACAACCCCAAAGCCAAATATGTGTGGCCGGTATATCCTGAATTTGACATATTTGTTTCCAGCAATAAAGGCAGGCTGAAAAAACAACTGACTGATTCCATGGGATATGATGCTGAGGCCACTGTAAGTCCCAAAGGCGATAAGATTGTTTTCACAAGCAGCCGCAGCGGCGATCTGGAACTTTGGATCATGAATATTGACGGAAGCGGTTTGAAACAGGTAACATCCGGATTGGGGTATGACGGCGGTGCATTCTTTTCCCCGGATGGCAGGCAGCTCGTATTCAGGGCTTCCAGGCCCAAAACCCCGGAGGAGGTCAAGGAATATAAAGATCTGTTGGCTCAGGGACTCGTGGCGCCAACCAATATGGAAATCTATGTGTGTGACACGAATGGCCAGAACCTGCGTCAGGTCACCAATCTGGGCAAAGCCAACTGGGCGCCCTTTTTTCATCCTTCCGGCAAAAAGATCATATTTTCAAGCAACCACGCCTCAGCAAAAGGGTATGCGTTCCAGCTGTACATGATAGATATTGACGGAAAAAATCTCACCCAGATTACCACCCAGAGCAATTTCAACGCATTCCCGATGTTTAGTCCTGATGGTAAAAAACTGGTGTGGAGCAGTAACAGGAACAACGGTGGCACGCGGGATACCAATTTGTTTATTGCAGATTGGACGGAATAGAAAGCGATATAAGTCATGACCATGTACGATGTATCATGGTGGATTTACACATTACAAATAGGTTTCCCAGCCCTGAAAGGGCGAAATACTTTCCCATTTTCATATACGATCATTGAATGATTGCGGGATGAGGGAGGCTGCCTCTCCCTTTCCAGCTATAAATTATCAGTATCTTGGAATTTTGATGCATTCACTGATATTTTTGCTTTTATGTCAAAAATAAAATCGGGCTTATCCTGGAATTCCTACAGGACCGGGTTATTGTGATTAAGGAACATATTATGAGCAATCCACACCTGAATATGCTTAAGGAAATGCTGGTAGCGGGAGGAATTCTGCTCACCTTGTGGTTTGACAAAAATCCATGGATCTTGTGTTTCTTCATGCTTGCCTTAAAACAAATACAGGATTACCAGGTGAGGAAAAGCACAGATGAAAGTCTTCGGCTCAACGCCATGCCCCGCAAGGTGAGAATGATACTGGTAGTAGGTTTTTTTATGGTGTTAATCGTAATGGCGTGGAAGGGTTTCCTATTAACTAAGACCCTATAAAACCGCAAGTATCACCGCTCCGGCAATGATCCGGTACCAGCCGAACGGCTTAAAGCCGAACCTGTTCAATATTCCTACAAAACTTTTTATAGCAGCCAGGGCCACAATAAAAGCAACAATATTGCCCGTCAGGAACATAACAAGCGTATCCTGGTCATTCATCAGCATCTCATACCCTTTCTCTCCTCCCTCCCAGTCTTTCAGGAAAACGGAATATATAGTAACGGCCAGCATGGTGGGAACAGCCAGGAAAAATGAAAATTCAGCGGCCAGTTTCCTGCTGAGATTTTGTTGCATGCCCCCGATAATGGATGCTGCCGCCCTACTGACACCGGGCATCATGGCCAGGCATTGCCATACGCCAATGGTCACTGCTTTCGGAACGGATATGTCTTTTTCCTCTTCAATCGGGCCATCCTTAAATATCCTGTCAATAAACAGGAGAAACACTCCGCCAGCCATCATGGTGATGGCAATGGGTACAGGTTTCTCAAGCACCTCCTCTATCTTGTCGTCAAACAGGTAACCGAGCACCAGGGCTGGTACGACGGCACAAGCCAGTTTCGCATAAAAACCAATGTTCCTGGGATCAAGAAATTTTTTCCAGTACACCACAACAACAGCCAGGATTGCTCCAAACTGTATAGATACCTGGAACATCTTGACAAATTCATCCTTCTCAATCCCCATGAGGGATGAGGTGAAGATCATATGCGCCGTGGAAGAAATCGGGAGGTACTCTGTCAACCCCTCTACTATGGCAATGATGATAGCCTCAAAAATGCTCACTTAACCAGGTTATTATCTTCAGGTCCAACCTGTTTGTTAAGATCTTTTGGGGTATAAAGAATGGAAAAAACGCCCAGCGCAAACCCAAAAAGTACAATAAGGGGCGCTACCGTGATTTTCATCGGATCGTCGAAAGCCTCTCCTCCGGCCATGCCCATCACCATAAAACCTATAATGATAACTGCCAGACTGGTAACTAGGAGAATGTAATTCTGCCTTTTGAACACCATGAAATTACTAACGGTCTTTTTTTCCTGTTTTACTTGTTTAGACTTAGTTTGGGTCGCCATAATCTTGTTTAATAAAGTTGATCAATTTTTAATTTGAGATATCTCCTGGTCGAAAAATATACGCTGACCAATGATATAACAAGCGCCAAAACTAATAAAAATCCTGTTAATATCGCATATTCAGGTAAAAATAATTGCCAGTTATTTTGATGAAGTTGCGTTTCCGCAAGATAAATAATGCCAGAAAGCATTAAAACAGCGATAAGGACCGATAAAAGGGCATACACGCAATACATGCCAAGGAAAGGCCTGATAATGAACCAGTCTGACGCTCCTACATATTGCATGCTTTTAATAATGAACCTGCGGGCAAACATATTGATCCTTACCGTGCTGTTTATAAGGGCCAGGGAAATGATCAGCAGCAGGAAAGCGACTGAAAGCAGCACCAGTTCTACAGTTTTAAGGTTTTTATTGATCTGGGTAAGGAGATTTTTTCCAAGATCGTCCTTGGCAAACACCACATCGTTTACCGATGGAATACTCCTCAGCTTTTTCTCCACCGCCTGCATCTGTGCCTCTTCAGCATATGCTGACTTAATGTTCAGCTGCAGTGAATGGGGAAAAGGATTATACCCTAAGGTTTTAATAAAATCATTGCCTGTTTTGGCTATTTCTTTCCTTGCGGCGATCTCCCTGTCAACAAATACCGAAGAGTTTACAAACGGCAGCATCCTGACAGACTGCTCTGTTTTGCGGGCCTCTTCAGAGCTTGTTTCATCGCTGAAAAACACAAATACTTCGAAATTATCCTGGTAAAAAGAAGCCAGGTGCCTGGCATATATGGATACAACACCCAATAATCCTACAATGAACAGTACCAGCGACATGCTGATGATGGTAGGCCAAAAGGATGTTCGTTTTTTGTATGTCTTCTCGCTGTTCAATTTAATAGGCGCAATTTATGTATAAAAAACAATATAAATCAAACAGCTACAGGAGCTTTGATCGCTGGATGAGGCTGGTAATTCTCCAGCGTGAAATCTTCGTACTTAAAATCGAAGATCGATTTTACTGCGGGATTGATCCGCATGGTGGGATACGCATTGGGGGTTCTTGACAACTGCAGCTCCACCTGTGAAAAATGATTGGTGTAGATATGCGCATCGCCGAACGTATGAACAAAATCGCCATATTCCAGGTCGCAAACCTGTGCCATCATCATGGTCAGAAGAGCGTAGGATGCAATATTGAACGGCACTCCCAGGAAAATATCAGCGCTGCGCTGGTAGAGCTGGCATGAGAGTTTTCCATCCGTCACATAGAACTGGAACAGGCAGTGGCAGGGCGCCAGGGCCATCTTAGGCAAATCTGCCGGATTCCATGCTGAAACTATGATGCGCCTGCTGTCTGGATTGTTCTTTATAGTGTTGACTGCTTCTGTTACCTGGTCGATAACCATCCTGTCGGGACCTTCCCACGAACGCCATTGTTTTCCATATACAGGCCCAAGATCGCCATTAGGATCGGCCCATTCATCCCAGATGCTGACCCCGTTCTCTTTGAGGTAGGAAATATTCGTATCGCCTTTCAGGAACCATAACAGTTCATGGATAATGGACTTCAGGTGCACCTTTTTTGTCGTGATCAGGGGGAACCCTTCCTGCAGGTTGAACCGCATCTGGTAACCGAACACGCTTTTTGTGCCTGTTCCGGTGCGATCGCTTTTTAATGCGCCGTTCTCATACACATATTTCAGGAAAGTCTCATACTGGCTGAACATGCTTCAAAATTACGCCATTTGCAAGGATTGTAATGAACATATTTTTAACGCTGCCCCCCGGTTATTGGTCGAAAGCGAATTACTGAATTGAAAGAAACCCGAGGTTTGATCCTGCTTACCAACCCTGGTCTTTGTACAGCTCCTTTGATGTCGGGCTGCCTATATTGACACGCTGACACTCCATTTCATGGTCCGTATTCCAGAATATCTTCCAGTAGGTTTTAAACCCGCCCTGCACGGTTACGATCTCCATGGTATCGGAGTTATTGACCCATTTCCAGGTGCCGGTGCTTGAATACACTCCATTGGAACTAAACTGATGAATGATCGTGCTTCCTTGGTTGTACCAGGCTTTATTGTTGGTCAAGGTACTCTTGTTAAGGGTTTTCGCTGGTTCGGATTCCTTTTTTTTGCATGAATTGATTGCCGGAAGCGAGGCCAGGAGCATGATGGAGAAAATGACAGGAGATTTCATATGTGTTACCAAGGTTTGTCCTTGAAAAGCTGGGTGACCTTGTTGTCTGTATTTTCAGCGCTCATTTCGGTGTCTGTGTTATAGAATATCTTCCATTTAACTGAAGGAAATCCCGATTTGGTAACAATATCCATAGTGTCGCTGTTGCCTACCCATTGCCACGTCCCTCCCATATCGCCGTACACTCCATTGGCCTTGAAATCATGAATAGTAGAGCTCCCCTGAGTATACCATTTTTTCGGGGTCAGGGTTGCCTTATTGAGGGTTTTTGCCGCAGGTGCAGGCTCTGGGTCCTGTTTCTTGTCACAAGCTGGCAGCACTGCAAATACTGCCGGTACAAGTACGAATAATACGGATTTTAAGATTGATCTATTCATAAGTTTGATTTAATGTTTCTCGGTTATTAAAAACAAATTTAGCAAAAGCGGGGAAAAAACCAAGGGGAAAACATGAATTGCCTTAAAAGTTCGCTTTATGTTTGCACAATAAAACCCCCTGGCATTAAGTTTTATGAAAATAAAGCACTTGAAAACGCTCATTTTCGTTTTTATCGCCGTCTTTGTTGTTTGCGTGTTGTTTTCTGTCACAAAGAAAAACAATCCTGCCGGGCGCCATATGCCTTCGCGTGACAACACTCTCCTGCATGAACAGGACACATATATCAGCAAATCCCTCGCCTATGCCCGGAAAAAAGGATTTGATACAACGTTTTCAATCCTGATCAATTATGGCATGCATTCCGGTAAAAGGAGGGCATTCTTGGTAAATCCTGCCAAACGGAAGGTATTGGACAGTTTCCTTGTCAGTCATGGCTGCGGGTCAAACCCCTGGGGATCGGATCTGAGCAAAATCACGCCAGGCTTCAGCAATCTTGCGGAGAGCCATTGCTCGTCCCTGGGCAGGTATAAAATTGGCAAAAGGGCTTACAGCGATTGGGGGATCAACATTAAATATTACCTCTACGGGCTCGACACCTCCAACAGCAATGCCTATAAACGCACTATTGTCCTGCATGGCTGGGACCAGGTGGGTGATACGGAAACCTATCCTTCAGGAACACCTGAGGGTTGGGGATGTCCTGCCGTTTCCGAACATGCCATGCACGTTATTGACAGTTTTCTCCAAACCAGGAAAGAACCCGTGCTGATGTGGGTGTATCATTAAACAATGATGTTACATAGTGTATACCTTACCTCTTTTTCTTTTTTTGATATAAGGCTACTGCTTTTCCTATTTCGGTCTTTACTTTACTGACAATGAAACGTGGGGCTTTTTTATAATAGGTGATATCTGAATATCGAATCTCTGTATAAAACTTAGGTAAAGTATTTTCCTGATCAGTATATATATGTTTACCTGTCAGCACACCATTGCAATCAAGCTGAAACGTCTGGATCGAAGTCTGCGGACCATACTCGCTGCCCTTGAAATGGTGGATATGGGTAAAACCCCCATCCGCATTATTGACAAATGTATCATGTTGAAACCACAGCAACGTATCATTTCCGTCACCCAGGAACGTATAACAGTCCGGAAAGTGAAGATGCCGAATTTCATCCTGGTCAAGCCGCCATATGCTGCTGGTGTCGTAACTATAAGCCAGGCTGTCATGAATATAAATATGATTCCAGGGATAATAGTTATTGCCGTTTCTTCTGACCTTACCCTCAATAAAATACTGCAATTTCTTACCCTTCCTGATACCGTAAATAGTATCAATGGTATGGGTCGTATCTGTCTCTTTCCGGTCAAAAGAATTATACAGGATCTCTGTCTTATGGACTGTTAATTTAACAGCATTAAAAGTCTTTGTTTTCTTAATGAAATCATTGTATGTTTCCGGAGGCGTTGTAGATTGACCCTTTACAAGACTGCAAAGGCTTATGAACACCGAAAGTAAAATATTTTTATCGAAATGTGGTTCCATTGATAGTTAAAGAATTTGCTTTAATACTGTAGCCCCGGCCTTCTGAAACAGTCCCTATTATAGAACCAGCCACCAGTAAAGTTACTTTAAGCACCGCGATCAAAAAACTTCCCATAACAAGAACGAAGATAATAAACTAAGGCTTGATAAGAATGATTTTTCACAATAGATATTTTTTGTTGCAATAAAACACTAATAATCACTATTTTCAATAAGGAAAAAGCGTATTTTTGATCCAGTATTTCCGCTTATAATACAATAATCCCACGTATAAAACCGCTAAATTTTTCTTAGCCTTGTAACTTTTAAAACCCTTGTCCGTTTAACCACTAAACTGAATGACTGAAAAGGAGTACAATAGCTCAGTTGACACTCATGCAAATGCCTTGTTCAGGTTTATTTTCAAAAGCCTGAATGTGAGGGAAGATGCGGAGAATATTGTGCAGGACACTTTTGAAAGTCTTTGGCTGAACCGTGAAAAAGTGGAGCCCGGAAAGGCAAAAAGCTGGTTGTTCACAACGGCATACAGGAAAATGATAGACAGTATAAGACGAGAGAAAAAAATGGTGGAAATGCCGGAATTCATAAAAGAAAAGGGAAGCGAGGCCATTCAGCCGGATGTCAGGGAGATAGTGAATAAAGCAATGGAAAAACTGACTGAAATACAGAGAACTGTGATCATGCTGAGGGATTATGAAGGGTATGATTACTCCGAGATAGGCAAAATTACAGGTTTGAATGAGTCACAGGTGAAGGTATATATATTCAGGGGAAGACAGACACTAAAAAATTATCTGGTAAAAATAGAGCATATCATATGAAACACATAAATGATGAAAATATTGACGAGATCATGTTCCAGTTACTGGAAGGTGAAATAACAGGCCAGGAACGCGAACATCTTCTCAGCGCCATACATGCTGATGAAAAATACAGGAAACTATGGACAGCCTGGCAACAGACTATACTGCCGGCGCCGGGCGAAAACGTATCCATGGACATCGCTGCCTTAAAGAAAAGGACAACACGCATCATTCCATTCAACTATAAATATGCCATCGCTGCCATGCTGGTTTTAGGGCTTGGACTGTCCATTTTCCTTATAAACCGTACACCACTTGAACCCCTTGTCACCGAGAGACCAAAACCAAAGAAAACCACGCAACCGGTGCTTCAGGTCCCTAAACCGGAGATTAAAACCCCGTATGAATCCAGGGAAGACAGTGCCAAAGTACCTTTGAAGGACAAGATCAGGAATATCGCCGTGAACCGCAGGCAGGATGTGCCCGAAAGCGCTGAGATCATCCATTATATTGTCGAAGAAAAGAAATCTGAAACCCCTCAGGAGGACGATAAGGAAACCTTTATAGTTCAGACGCCCGATCCTGTTAAAGTGCCTGTAAAACAAGCTGAACCGGCTGATGATGATCCGAACAAACACATTATTGTCACCATGAGCAGCAACAGCAAGCCTTCCGGCATCGTTATACCGCAAGTCAGGAAAGAATCATTACTGACCAGGCTTTTCGGCCAACCCAAAATCAAGCTTGAAAATGACAGTTCTACCAGGACCAACAAAAAACTTATCATAGAAAATAAACAATACAGGATCATTGCAGGATTCTAAACACCAAATCATTAAAAAAATCAATATGAGAATAATTCAAATTTTAATCACCATGTTCTCCCTGCTTTATGCAGGCCTCCGGGGGAACGCACAGACAACCGCAGCGAACGACACAGTCAAGGTCTCTTACAAAGGACGTACCTACAAAATAGAAACTAATATCGAGCCGGGTGAGGACGAAAAAAGCAAAACCCTCAAGTTTGTCGATACGCTGAAAAAAAATACCGTGCTGGTAACGGTTACTTCAAGGGCAAATGACGGGCACTCGATCATTATAGACGACGATGATAATGCCGATGATACCGGCGAAGCTGCGAGACTGCAGAAAAAGATCGTCAAACTGATGAAAAAGAGCCGGGAGGATAAGAGAAAACACTTTATCGAAACCAGCTTCCTGCCTACCTTTGACATTGGTTTCGCCAGTACTATGAACGATATTGAAAATTCAAACGCCTTTAACCCAAGACTCGGAAAAAGCGTCAACCTCAATATCGGCCTTGTAAAACAGGACATGAACCTGTACAGGGAAAGGATACTTTTCAGCTACGGTTTAAGTCTTAACAATTATTACCTGAAATATTCCAACAAACAAATGGTGCAGTACATCGACAATCAGGGTCATCTGCGCGCCTTTAACGACTCAATAAACAACTATGATAAAAACAGGCTGGACGTACGGTACCTTTCTGTTCCGGTATTACTGGAATATCATAGCGCCAACGATAATTTCAGTATCGCCGCCGGAGTGGAATTCGGATTCAACGGTCACAGCAAGGTCGTGCTGAAAGGCGACAGGCAATCCCTTGAATTCAAGCAGAAGAACAGCAATGACATAAAGATCAGTCCTGAACAGTTAAACGCACTGCTGAAGATCGGCATCCATAACGTGGAATTATTTGCAAGGTATTCCATCACCGATATGTACAGGCCATCGGCTTATGCAACTGATCAGAATCCGCATCAGCACCTGTTCTCCTTTGGTGTCTGCTTGTTCGGAATTTAAAAAGTGTTAATTAATAATGAAACAGGGCAGGCCGCAACGGCCTGCCTTTTTTTATCCCGGAAGCCGGGAAATGTTCTTCTCCATGATACGTATCTGGTCGACGATATCCTTGGTTTTAGGATTAAGGGCTTTCGCTTTCCTGAAATACTCTTTTCCAACCCTGTTTTGCTGCCTCTGAATCTCAATGGAGCACAACTGAAGGTAAACACTGGCCAGGCTCTCCTTGTCGGGAATTCCTGCCTTAATAGCTTCCAGCAGCGTCGATCTTCCCTCCTTAACCTTGCCCTGCCTCAGTTGGATAAATCCCAGCTGCATAAGGTTGGTGCCTGTCATATCCCCGGTAAGCGTTGATTTTGTCTGAAGGCTCTTGCGAATATTGCTCTCAGCGGTAGCAAGATCATTGTTAGCCATGGAAAGTGTGCTTTGCAGCATGTAATAGGCAGAACGGACAGGTTTTACCAGCAATTTGGGATACCTGATCTTTTTGATATAGATAAGGGCCTGATCCACATTTCCTTCTTCGACGGCATCCTTCACCAGGCGCATGGTGCCAAGCATGAAATACAGCAATAAAGAGAAAAACGCCAGGATATATAAGATCCATGCGAGTATAGGGTCGCCGTATACATGTGAAAGCACGCCGCCTATCACCAGTGCGACAACAACAGGCAACCTGTAAATAATATAAAAATTAAGGATTTTCTTCATGGTTTTATAAAGTGCAAATTTCGTTTAAATTCCCGGATTTGCCCAGGCAATTGAGGTATTATTTCATTATTATGGGAACGACCGTATAACCTGCCTTTCTAAGAAGGCTGATAACCCCGGTTTC
>CALMKH010000148.1 GCA_937867025.1 uncultured Bacteroidota bacterium
ATACCGTATTTATTGCTCACGGAAGAAAGAAAATCAAAAACCTCCCTGCTTTCCTGATTGGCAAATTCAAGATCCTTCTCTGCACCGATCTTGGCATTGATCAGGTGATCGCAGTGAACAGTGCTCGGAACGGCCACTTTAGGACGGCCTGCCTGCATAAACTGCAGCAAAGCCATCTGGGCTGTGGCATCCTGCATCGCCACCCTGTCAGGTGCGAAATCAACATAACTGCTTCCCCTTTCATAAGTCCCGGTTGGAGTGCCGATTGTCAAATGGGAATAAAGAATCTTCTCAGTAAGGGTAAGCGGCCGGTTTAACAGTTTCCTGGCGGCTTCCACGCGCTCCGGCATACGTTGGTACACCGCTTTTATCATATCCAGATCAAACATAATATCGAATTTGGCTGCAAACTTAGTCAATTAATTCCGAGAAGTCAATTAATCCGCGAGTTATCGGTGCAGAAATGATTTATATACATATTATTCTCTATCTTTGTTTCACAACAACCGCGACATGACACGAAATTACTGCCTTATCCTCGGCGCCATGCTTTTATTGTGCGCCTGCCACACCAGGAAAAAAATTGATAAGGAATCTATCAAAATGGCTCCCTACGATTTTCTTGAAATGACCAGGAATTACCCTGAATTCAAAACCGACATCAGGGCATTCCGCCAGGCTCTCGGGCAGGCCAGGAGCATGAATGCCAAGAGGACGGGCAAGTTCAACAAGTCATGGACACTCCAGGGACCGGGAAATATCGGCGGAAGGTTCAACTGCATGGAAATTGACCCTAAGGACCATCATGTCATTTACGCCGGCAGTGCATGCGGAGGACTTTACAAGACCATAGACAACGGCAATTCATGGATACCGGTTTTCGATACCAACGCCTTTCTTTCCATAGGCTGCATTGCCATAGACCCGTCAAATTCCGACATCATCTACGCCGGCACCGGTGATCCCGCGATGAGCGGTTCTGCCTTTACCGGCAATGGCGTTTACAAAAGCCTGGATGCAGGAAAAACCTGGAGCAATGCCGGGCTTACCGAAACAGGAATAGTCACAAAACTCATTATACACCCCGGCAATACACAAGTACTTTATGCCGCAACAATGGGTTTTGTCATGCGCAGGGACAGCAGCAGGGGATTATATAAATCTGCTGACGGAGGAAAAACCTGGAAAAGAATTTTTTCACTGGGAGAAGAAACCGGGGTTATTGACCTGGTAATGGACAAAAATAACCCTGAAACACTATATGCAGCCGGCATGCTGAGAATCAGGACAAACCAGGAGAGCAAGCTCAGCAGCGAACGTGCCCGCATTTATAAAACCACTGACGGCGGCAACAACTGGCAGGTATTGGAAAACGGTCTTCCGACGGGCAAACTCAGCAGGATAAACCTCGATATCTTTTACAAAGGAAGCGTTTCGTATATTTACGCATCTATTGTCGACACCTCCTATGAAATGCTGGGGATATACAAATCGGTTAACAACGGCGCATCATGGACGGCCCTTGGCACAGACGGCATACCCGCCTCTGCACTCGGTGGGTTCGGATGGTATTTCGGACATATAAAAGTGAATCCCTACATTGAAGACGAACTGTATTATCTCGGCGTTGATATGTACAAAACCGTTAACGGTGGCGGTTCCTGGGAGATCGCCTGTCCCGAATGGTTCACCTATGATGTACATGCGGACAAGCACGACCTGAAGTTTGTCAGCGCAGACACATTGCTTCTCGCCACAGACGGCGGCTTATACAGGAGTACAGACCGGTCGCTGGAGTGGGAAGACATTGAAAATATTCCCGTGACACAATTCTATAAAGTGGCGTATAACCCATGGGAGCCCGACGTGTATTACGGCGGCGCCCAGGATAACGGTACATCCGCAGGCAATGCTTCGATGCTCAACAACTGGGCAAGATTCTGGGGAGGTGATGGATTTACGCCTGCCTTTAATCCGGATTTTTCAGAAATCAGGTATTATTCCACACAGAACGGAAGAATTTACCAGTTCAATACCGACCTTTCCCAAGGGAAGGTCATTACATCGTCCAGCGGCAATGAATCAGACAGCAGTGAAAGGTTCAACTGGGATACCCCTTACAAGATCAGTCATTTTAACTCCTCAGTGGTGTATTATGCCAGCCACAGGATGTATAAGTATGAGTCTGATATCGGAATCAGTTTCCAGGTCAGCGACGACCTCACCGATGGAAATATTTTCGGCCCCAGGTTCCATACAGTTTCAGCCATTGCCGAATCTTATTTTAACCAGGGCGAGCTATTCGCTGGCACAAGTGATGGAAATGTCAGGAGAACCCTGAACGATGGAGGCAACTGGACCAGCATCAGCCAGGGTTTGCCGAAACGTTACGTGTCTGCCGTAAGGACCTCCCCCAATAATGACAGCACGATATATGTGACCTTTACCGGTTATAAGTATAATGAATGGCTGCCGCATGTGTTCAAAAGTACGGACAAGGGAAATTCCTGGAAGAATATCTCGGGCAATCTGCCATCATGGGCAGTAAATGACATTTTGCCTGTAAAAGGGAATGACAGTATCCTGTTCGTTGCTACCGACGGGGGTGTTTATGGAAGTATTGACAACGGCCTCTCTTGGGAAAGAGTGGGTAAAGGCATGCCGGTATGCCCCGTTTACAGCCTGGTGCTTAATCCGTCTGAAGAGACTCTTGTTGCCGGTACGCATGCACGTTCGATAATGACTTACCCGGTTTCAGACCTGCTGGAAAAACCTGCAGGCACAGAACCTCTCAACATCCTGGCAGGAATTGAAGTGTACCCCAACCCTGTGGGTCATACCCTTGAATTAAGGTATACGCCTTCCGAAACCATGACATACCGGATATACGGCATGAATGGAAAAGTCTTCAGTTCAGGAACACTGGAGGCTGGACATGTGGATGTAAGAAAATTAAGGGACGGCGCGTATATTATAGAACTCCGCAGCGGCACTTCAAGGATCACCAGGAAATTCCTGAAAGCGGATTAATCCTTATTCGTTAAACAGGTTCTTTTCCCTGAGCTTTATCTTACCTCCGAAAAAGATCTTTGCCGTTTCTTCAAACGATTCGGTATAATCCGAAACAAAGAACCGGAGTTTGGATGGCTTGGTTTGCGGATTCAGCAAATGCCTTTCTTCAAGGTAGGTTTTAACGGCCTGTGAAACGATTTCCGCCGAATTGATGATTTTAACCTTTCCCTTGTAATATGAACTTATTTCGTCAATGATAAGGGGGTAATGCGTACAGGCCAGGATAATTGCCTCGATATTATTGAGATGCGGGTTGCTCAGGTATGAATGGACAACTGTCCTAGAAATCTTATTATTAAAAAACCCTTCTTCCACCATGGGTGCCAGCAGTGGCGTAGCAAGGGATTTCAAAGTGATATCGGGATTAGCCTTCTCAAATTTCTTTTTATACACCGCACTGCTAACCGTTCTTTTGGTGCCTATCAGGCCGATCCGCTTAAAAGGCTGTTCCTTCACCATGTGTTCAATAACGGGATCAATCACATTGATGACCAGGTCCTTGTCCGGAAGTATCTGCTGGACCTGCTTAAAAGCGGTTACTGAGGCCGAATTGCAGGCTATGACAATCAGCTTGCACGGTTGTTCCATCAGGAAACCGGCAATGCGTTCCGAATATGATTTAATGGCATGAGGAGATTTTTCCCCATAAGGCATATGCGCAGTGTCGCCAAAATAGATGAGGTCTTCTGAAGGGAGAAGGTCATGTATAGCCTTGGCAACCGTCAATCCGCCAACACCTGAATCAAAAACCCCGATGGGGTCTGATGCCTTTGGTTTGAATTTACGCACCGCTGTGGTTAGTGTGAACCGCCTTTGACACTGCCTGGTTTTCCTCCTCCGGGATTCATGGCAGGCTTGTCCTTGATATTTAGTTTTGCCTTAACCAGCTCGTCCAGTGAATGCGCCTCATCAGCATAGATCAACATGCCGTACCCGCTGTCTATTACATGGGTGTAACCTTTCTCCTTGGCAATTTCGGAAACGGCTGCTTCTATCTTTTCCTTGATCGGAGCCACCAGTTCGGCCATCTTGTTTTTAAGGCTGTCCTGAATGGTCATCTGCAATTCCTGGTAGTTCCTCTGATGCATTTCGATATTCTGGGCATATATTTTCAACCTGGTTTGATTAGGTGCAGGCTTGGCTTGTTCAACCCTCATTTTTTCATTTTCAGCCATGGCATCAGCTTCTATCTGCTTCAGGGCGTCTTCCTGTGATGCCTGATAAAGTTCATATTCAGTTGAGGCAGTTTGATACTCTGGCATCAAAGTAATTATCTCCTGGAAGTTAATATGCGCAACTTTCTGGGCGTTAACAATACTTGGCAGGGCAAAACACAGCGCACATATGGCTAGTGATAAAACGGATTTTTTCATTTCTATGATTTAAATTTTTTATTTGTCTTCTTTGGTTTCTTCTGGAGTCACTCCCAATTCATCGAGCACATCATCGCTGCGATCGTATCTCGGATTGCTGAACAGGATATTCATGTTGGCAGATTTATCGAAAATAAAGTCTAGGCCGTTGGCTTTTGCAACCTTCTGAATGGCCGCAAATACTTTATCCTGTACGGGTTTTATCAATTCCTTGCGTTTCTGGAACAGTTCACCTTCCACGCCGAATTTTTCCTGCTCGAATTTCTTCATCGCATCTTCTTTGGACACTATGGCATCCTCGCGCTCTTTCCTCTGGGCCGGGCTCAGCAGGATCTCCTCGGCTTTATAATCCTTATACATCTTGTCGACCTCATCTTTCATGATCTTGAGATCGTTTTCCCATTTTTGCGACAATTCGTTCAATTCCCTCTGGGCGGCCTTGTATTCGGTCATCTGCCCGAGAATGTAATCGGTATCTACATACCCGAATTTTTGTGCACTTGCCCGGGTGGCAAACAATCCTAATAGTGCAGCAAGAAAAAATAGCTTGATTTTCATAATGTGGTAAGTGATTATTTATACTTAAACGAAATGCGTGCCAGATTTGTTATAAGAATGCAAAAATAATCAATTTTTATGTTTAAAAAAATTCTTTTAAGGTTCTAAGAATGAGCTGTCGCCATAACTGAGAAAACGGTAATTTTCAGCCAGCGCGTGTTGATAGACTTTTTTCCAGTTTTCACCGATAAAAGCGGCTATCAGCAGCAGCAGCGTGGATTTGGGCTGATGGAAATTCGTAACAAGCCCCTTTATGAACCTGAACCTGTAACCGGGGGTGATCATGATCGAAGTCTCGCCTTGTATCTCATCAAGCTGGTTCGCATGGCAATATCCGATCAATGCACGGAGGGCCTCATTGCTTTCCGGCATGGCATCCGCAGACGGGAATTGTGGTATCCTGAACGGCTCCCTGTCTTTCCGCAATATGTTCACCCCGCACCAGTAAAGGCTCTCAAGAACCCTGCAGGAGGTCGTCCCCACTGCAATGATATGCTTTGCCTCCGACATACTCTCTAGCGTTTCCTTCCTGACCGAGAACATCTCGGTGTGCATGACATGTTCGAGCGCATTTTCGGTCTTAACAGGCAGGAACGTGCCCGCGCTAACGTGCAGGGTAAGGTATTGGCTATCCACCTGATGATCCTTAAGCCGACTGAACACGTCAGCGGTAAAGTGAAGCCCTGCGGTCGGAGCTGCCACTGAACCCGGCGTCCTGGAATACACCGTCTGATATCTCACCCGGTCATCCTCGCCGGACTCGTGTTTTATATAAGGAGGAAGCGGCATTTTCCCCAAATGCTCCAATACATGCAGGAAGGGCCATTCACCATTCCATGAGAACCGGACGACCTGTTCGTTCTCTTGCCTTACCTGAAGCCTCACTTCACCAACATTAGCCTCCAATACTTCACCCGGTTTCCATTTTTTCCGCTTCCCCACCAGGCAGGTCCATTCCACGGTATGCCTGGCATTAATGGCCGTAAAATAATCAGCTGCATGAGGTTGCAAAAGAAACACTTCAATACGGGCTCCGGTGCTGTTTTTCAACAGAATACGCGCCGGAATGACTTTGGCGTCATTAAAAAAAAGAGTTGCGCCTGAAGGTATCAGGTCAGGCAGATCCCTGAACACATGGTCGGCAATATCTCCCTTCCTGTAATGTAAAAGTTTGCTGCTGTCCCTGGGCTCTGCTGCCGATTGGGCTATTTTTTCTTCAGGCAGTCCATAGTCAAAATCATTGATGCGAATTTCCGGCATTACTCTATATATTCAAGAAACACAAGCATTTTTTCCAAAGCTCTTTTCCTGTGACTTATCTCATTTTTTTCCTCCATGGACATCTCTGCAAAAGTCCTGTCATAACCGTCCGGAACAAATACCGGATCATACCCGAATCCATTACCGCCTGTTATCTCCTCCGTGATGCGGCCTTCAACCGCACCTTCAAAAAACAGTGTCTTCCCCGGCAGCCTCAGGCATATCACGGTTTTAAACCTGGCTTTCCTGTTCGTCTTGCCCTTCATATGTGAAAGCAGTAATTCCACGTTCCTTGCGTGATCAGGCGGCTCCCCGGCATACCTGGCGCTTTTTACTCCCGGTTTTCCGTCGAGCGCATCCACTTCAAGACCACTGTCATCTGCAAAGCATATAATACCCGAACTCTCGAAAATGGCATTGGCCTTGATCTCCGCGTTGGCCTCGAACGTCTTGCCTGTTTCCTCAATTTCCTTATCAAAGCCAACATCTTCCAGGCTCAGCAATTGAAACCTTTCAGGCAATATATGCCTTATTTCCTGAAGTTTATGCGGATTGGAAGAGGCAAAAAGAATCTGTATGCCCATGTTATTTTTTGCCAAACCCGAACATTCTCTGCACTTTTTCCCAAAGCGCTTTCTTCTGTTTAATATCAGCTTCTACATGCTGCATGTCTTCCACGGCAATGATCCGGCATTCGCGATACGTAGTATGGGCGTTGATATGACAGGGCACATCCAGCTTGTACGGATCCACACCCCAGAATATACAGTATTTGGGACTGAACAGTTTCTCCAGGTTTGGCCATTTCAATCCTTTATAATCCCATATATTAATAACAGCAAAACCATCTGCATCCATCTTGATGCGGTCGGTCTGGATGGCATTGGCCATCCTGAAGAAAAAATCCTTCTGAGCCAGGGGTATAACCTCTTCAGACTGATGCGAAACGATGTTGAGAAACCGGTACTTATTTCCCCCCTCGCTCCTGATCTCGTCGTACCACTTGGGTTCATCGATCATGTATACTTCGTTACCCGCGAAAAGATTGATAAGTTCAGGAAAATTTTCGGAAATAATCAGGTTTTGATCCATTTAATTGTTTTGATCCTTTTTATTGATTTAATTTGCATTTCAAATGAGCATCAAAATTACAACAAAACTTGCCGAAAAATCAAATATTTCTTCCTTCGACCCTGAAAATATTGTTTTTGGCAGAGTTTTTACAGATCACATGTTTTCCTGCGACTTCAAGAACAACCAATGGCAGGATTTCAGGATCGAACCCTTTGGAAAAATAGCTCTCAGCCCTACCCTTTCAGCCCTGCATTACGGACAGGCAATTTTTGAAGGCATGAAAGCTGTAAAAAATGAAGATGGCGTTATCACGCTTTTCCGTCCCCTTGAGAACCTGAAGCGGCTCAACCATTCAGCCGAACGCATGTGCATGCCGCAGCTCCCGGAAGAAATCTTCATGGAAGCCCTGGAAAAGCTTTTGCTGCTGGATAAGGAATGGATACCGGCTAAGCGCGGAAGCTCGCTTTATATCCGTCCGTTCATGTTTGCAACCGATGATTTCTTAGGTGTGAAGGCAAGTGAAAATTATTGCTTCATGATATATGCCTGCCCTGTCAGCAGTTATTACAGTCATCCATTGAAAGTGAGGGTGGAGGAAACTTACACCCGTGCCTGCAAGGGCGGCGTGGGCGCTGCAAAGTGCGCCGGCAATTATGCGGCTTCCATGTATCCTACAAGACTGGCTCAGAAAGATGGTTTCGACCAGGTATTGTGGACCGATGGCGAGCATCATCAATACCTTGAAGAAACAGGCACCAGCAACGTGTTCGTCATTACCCCGGACGCCGTATACACACCGCAGCTCAACGACAGCCTTCTGGCGGGGATTACGCGCGATTCCATCATCACGCTGCTCAGAAGCCAGGGAATGAATGTGATAGAAAAACAGATCAGCATCAATGAAGTGATCGGCTGGCATGAAAGCGGTACATTGCGGGAAATGTTCGTTTCAGGTACTGCGGCTACCGTCACCAATATTGAAATGTTCAGTTACAGGGGCAGGGAGTACCGTGTCAATGCAAAGGAAAACCTGTTAAGCACAGACATACTGAACACTTTTAATGATATGAAGACTCTTATTATTCCCGATAAATTCGACTGGATTACCATCCTGCAGGAGTCTACCATCATGCACCAATAACTATGTATGAGTTTATTGAGGGTGTTGTAGAACACGCCAATCCGGCTTTTATTGTGATCAATGCGCATGGCATAGGATATCACCTGCAGATCAGCATCAATACGTTTGAAAAGACGCGGAACCTCAAGCAGGCAAGGATACTGACGCATCTCGCCGTGAAAGAGGACGGTCATTATCTCTATGGATTTTTTGACGAAACCGAAAGGCAGCTTTTCAGGCAGCTGATCATGGTGAACGGGGTCGGCACCAACACTGCCAGAATGATACTCAGCGGTCAATCCCCTTCAGAGATTATAAGCGCCATCAGCACAGGGAATATCGCCGTACTCAAATCCGTTAAGGGAGTAGGCCCTAAGACAGCGCAGCGTATAATCCTTGAATTACAGGATAAAGTGATGCGGATGGCAACCCCCGGCGAACTGGCAAGCCTGCCCGGGCAGTCGGGCAAACAGTTTGAGGAAGCTCTGCTTGCGTTGCAGGCTCTGGGTTTTCAGAGAAGCCTTGCGGAGAAAGCCCTGTTAAAAGCTACAAACAACAACCAGTTGCAGCTTGGCGTCGAGGATATGATCAAGCAGGCCCTGAAAATCCTGTAACCTATAATACATCCACCAGGTCGGCATTATCAAAAATATCCCCGGGAGAAACTACTTTTTCTTCATATGGAATATTCTTACCATATCTTTCAGCCATAATGGTTTTTACAATCGGATCGGTAAGATCGAATTCTTTCAGTTTTTTCAATGGTCCTATACTGATACCTGCCTGGTTATAACATTTCCAGACTAATTCGCTGCAGTACAATCTGTCATCACTCCAGCCGAAATGAATATCGTAGTGTTTACCGACCTGTTTCTTCAGGTACGCTTTCATCTGTCCGAGTGTCTTGGATGTCAGTAGCGAATCGCCCTTTGCAAGTCTCCTGACAGCGTAGGTTCCGTCATCTCCCGCAGCAGCAAATCCCTTAAGTGAAACCACCCTGACAGGCTCAACAGCCTCGTATACCATCCACTCATTTCCTTCCTTGAACAATATCCCGACATGCGTGTATCTCGAATGCGTTGCCAGTTGAATGGCAAGGCCCTGACCACCCGTATTTACCTGGAATATAAGATCGCCGTCCCGGAATGCCGGAAGGCTGTCTGTTGGTTCGACACTGACTGCCTTCTTAATCAACGGCTGACGCGTTACGGCATAGACACCCAGAATGCCAAGTATGCTGATAAAAAGAAAAATTTTGGTCTTTTTCATGCATTAGAGAACGCAAAAAAAGTTCCGGCATTGTATCCGATCGATGTATTTTACAAATATTCGGTAAAGATCCCTGTTAAGCGCCGGGGACAAACATCTCACACCCCGCGCCTGCACCTGTAAACAGTACATCCCTGGCAGGGTTTCGGAATGATCTGCCTTTGTTCCCAGTTGTCGATAATCCTTTTTCTCGCCTCTTCTATTACATCATGGGAATCATCAACATCTCCCAACCTCAGCGAACTGTCGCCGGGCATTTCCGAAATCACGCAACCATCCGCCCAAATTCCTCCGTCAGCTGCAAAACGTGTTTTGAGGAGATAAGCACATGCATGCTGTTTGACCGGTTCGTCCACCGGATAATAGTCTATGATCGCATTGCGCTTATACCCGTCATTACTGAAATACCGGTCGGAATACGAAAAATAGACAAAAGGGTAATCATGAACATTGAACAGCTGCGACGCCCTGACAGCATCAAATTCCATGCCTTTCAGAAGTTTTACATGTATGTGAATTCCCGTAACTATCCTGTTCTCCGTCAACCTTTTCAAAAAACCGTTGATGTTATTGCGGACAAGATCAAACCGGTCGACCTTGTATAAGGCCTTATATGTCTCTGCGTCCAGACCTCCAACCGAAAAATACACCTGCGACATTTTTCCTTCATCCTCGCTGAGCAGTCTGACAAACCTTTCCGCATATGCATCATCCAGCTTGATGGCATTGGTGAACATAGTGGCCTTGGAAATGCTTTTCTGCTCAAGCACCCTGGCAATGTAATGGTCCCAGTCAGGATGAAGGAGGGTATCCCCGGTGGTTGGAGTAAAACTTATAAGCGCATCCTTGAAACCGCTTATTTTCCTGATGGTTTTATCCAGTACCTGCTCACTCATGTTCATAAATTTTTTCTCTGTCCTCAGCATATCGGGATATGGACAGAACACGCATTGTGCATTGCAAATATTGGTAAGCTCAAACTCAATGAACCGATCGCCATTGGTACGCACGACTATAAAATCACATAGCCTGATAAAGGGTTTCAGGAATGCATGCCGTTTATACGGTCCGGCCAGCCTGGATTTAAGGCGGTTGAAGAAAAGGGAAACCATGATTTCAAGCCTTTCGGGAAGTCTGCGCAGCAGCAACTCCAGGACTATTTTTATTTTCCTTTTCATGTCTTTCGGATGCAATGGATGAAGCCATGCATAAATCCTTATAAATAAAGGGCGCTGCAAAAATAGCGCAAAGGTTCAACAATTTGGAATTTAAAGAAATTTGATCTAATTTTCGACCTTTTAGCAAGTTAACATTCTATGGCAGTGAAGCAGACGAACAGTGATAAAATAACAGGTAACGGAAGTAATACGGCAGTATACATTGCACGGTCGAACGGCAGTAAGCAGGCAGAGGATGATCTGTCGCAGCTTGCAGAGATCGCCTTCAAGTCCAACAATCCCCTGGAATTATACACACACAAAGGCTTAAACTCCAAACTCCTCGACACCCTTCAGCAGGACAGCAAGATACGCATCATTGAAGGAGACGCATTCCAGGAAGATATCAAGAATGTCATACCGGTAACCCTGCCTTTGGCCAACGAACCCCAGGCTGTCGCGAGATGGGTACCTAATGCCAACAAGGCGTTTAACGGCAGCAATGTGGTTGTTGCAAACGGAAAATTGTCCCAGAAGGCCGGGGTGTTGAGCAAATACCTCAGCTACTGGTCAAATTTCTGGTCCAAGCTGTTCACCGGCAGCAATTCCAACCTGTCGTCATGTGAAACAGTTATATTGTCAAGGGACGCTTTCAGGAATATCGTCATAGAGAAAAAAATAAGCGATGCATGGCAGATTGCCGCGCTTGCGGAAAAAGAAGGACTTGCAACCCGTGTTTCAATGGAATTGCAGGAAGACGATTTTGCTTTCGGGGATGGCATACGATCTTTCTTCGGGGGATTCTCCAAAGGCGTAATGGCCATTATATATTCGTTTTTTAAGACTGCAGAGATCAGAATGCGGGAGACCACCTGGAGCGATATCAATCACCGCGGCTATAAACGCATATTCGGTATTACGGCCGCCGCCCTTCTCGCTGTTATGTGTTTTATCTGCTTTGATTACAACATCACCTGGGACGAACCCAACCATAACACGTATTCAAAGGATGTCCTGAAATATTATACCAGTTTTGGAAGCGACACCACCATGTTCGATTTCCAGAAGGATGGCCACAGGGATTATTTCACCAACGTATATTACGGCATGAGCATTGACGTTATCAGTGCGGCCGTCAACAGCATCATCGGCGCTGAAAATGAATACAAGGCAAGGCATTTCCTGAACATGATCACTGGGTTCCTGACAATCCTGTTCACCGCTCTGACAGTCCGTTTACTGTCGGGATGGCTGCCGGCCCTTATCACCCTCCTGGCCATGGTCTGTTCACCCTCGTTTTTCGGGCATTGTTTCAACAACCCCAAGGATATTCCGTTTGCGGCTGGTTATATCATGGCAATTTATTACCTGTTGAAACTGCTGAAGGAACTTCCGAATGCAAGACATCAAACCAAGGTAATGCTCGCCGCCTCTATTGCCTTTGCCATCAGCATCAGGGCTAACGGCGTTCTTCTCTATGCTTACTTAGGCCTGTTCATGCTTGTTCACTGGCTGTTTACCATAAATAAAAAGCAGAAGCTCGCCGACTCTCTGAAACCATATGTTTTTACCGGCCTGGTGGTAACCATTGCCTCCTATATCGGCGGTATCGCCTTATGGCCGTTCGCTTTGCGCGCTCCCATTACGAATGTATACAAGGCCGTTACGGAATTCTCGAGCTTCTCATACCTGACATATTATGAATTGTTTGAAGGCGTAAGGCAATACATCAAACCATGGTATTACGAACCGAAACTTATTATGCTTACGGCTCCGCTGGCTGTTATTGCCGGTGTGGTATTTGGTGTGCTGACCGGATGGTTCAGATCTGACAAGACCTATAAACTCATGATATGCCTGATCGGCATTTCGATCATTTTTCCTGCGGGATACTTAATTTACAAAAACTCCTATGTCTATAACGGCTGGAGGCATTTCCTGTTCATTTATCCGCCCCTTGTCGCGCTGGCCATGCTGGGCTGGCACTGGCTGTCTTCCTTTTTCAAACGGAAGGTCCAGATAGCGGTGATGGTCGTCATAGGACTCAGCTTTATCAAGCCAGGCATATGGAGTATTGCGAATCACCCTTACCAATACCTGTATTTTAATGAAATTGCCGGAGGTGTTGAAGGCGCTAACGGCAACTACGAACTGGATTACTGGAATCAAACACCCCGCGAGGCGTTTCAATGGCTTGTCAAAAACAGGCCCGAAGTTGTGAAAGGCGAATTGAAAGTGAGCAGCAACAATATCCAGGAAGCGTTAAAAACCTTTGTACCTGAAGGCAAGAATGCCAAATATGCATGGACTCGCGAGTATGAATGGGCCAACAGTGACTGGTCGTACGCGATCTGGACAACAAGAACCCTTTCCAGGAACCAGATACTGGGTAAATACTGGCCGCCGAAGGGCACCATACATGAAGTGAAAGTGGATGGAGTGACTGTAGCAGCCGTTGTAGAGTCGCCAAACAAAAATCATTACGGTTTTATGGGCAACAGGTACATCAGGAAAAATAACGGCGACAGCGCCCTCTATTTCTACAAAAAAGCTTACGAATGGAATCCTCTCGAGGAAGAATACGCCCGCGGACTGGCAAATGCTTATAAATTAAAGATGAATTATGACAGCGCGATCTTATTCTATAAAAAAGCCCTCGAACTCAGGGACGGAAACTATGAAGCATATTTAAGTCTTGGCGAAATATACTATACACAGGCCATGATGAAGGACCAGAACAATCCTGACAAGAAACTGAGTGAACTCGCCTTTGATTATTTCAGGCTCGCCCACCAATTCAAGAAGAACCTGTCCGCCCCATTGTTTATGGGGGAAATAAAGCTTCAGCAGAACAGCCCTGAAGAAGCTAAAAATTATTTCTACACGTTCCTTCAGAGTTATGTCAACGAAGGAAGAGGTTACCTGGGCTTAGGCAAGTCCCAGCTCTTACTGAATGAAACTGATTCTGCCTACATGAACCTCCAGATTGCCATTCAGTTACAGCCGAAGAATCCTGAACCTTACTGGATACTTGGCAATGAGCTGAAAAAGGCCGGACAGGTGAAGGAAGCGGAACAGTTTTTGAACGAATATAGTAAACTGACCGGAATGCCTGTTCAGTAAATAAAATAACTTACTGATAATCTCGTTTTTGTATGCGGTTGTCAAAAAAGTTAAAAAAAGTGCAGCGTATTCATGTATTTTTGAGTCTAATTAATTGAGCGGATGAAGAAAACACTGATACTCATAGCCCTTTGCTGTGTTGTACCCCAATTATGGGCTACGCATATCGTGGGTGGCGAGATCATGTATAAATATCTGAGCACCAACGGTTTCACCAACAAATACAGGATCACCCTTTATCTCTACGTCGACTGCATCAACGGTAGTCCTGAGGCCATTGAACAAGACCGCAACGGTTATATCAACGTTTACAGCTACGACAAGTTTTCAAATACCTATTCGCTTTATAACAACGGGGGGCAGTATTATCCGCTTCAGAACGCCCGCAGCGGACCCACCAGGGTTTCCGACGTGAATTATAAATGCATCAAGACCCAGCCTAACGCCTGTGTGGATAAATACACGTATACGCTGGACGTTGAAATGCCGAAGAACAATGACGGTTATACCATCACTTTCGAAAGATGCTGCAGGAATAACTCCATCAATAATATCATCAACCCCGAATCTACCGGGGCCACATACTGGACGCATATACCGGGAATGAGCACTGTGGCGGTCGATAACAGCCCGGTATTCAAATCGCTTCCGCCAAACTTCCTCTGCACCAATGCGCCCCTGAAGTTTGACCACGGGGCAACCGATGCTGACGGCGACTCGCTTTCATACGAATTATACACCCCCTTTATCGGAGCCACTAATTTAGACCCTTTGCCGGAACGTGAAACCTCTACCAATCCGAAGGATTTCACCCTGGTTACCTGGAACGGGTATTCCACCTACGACCAGATCGATGGAAACCCTAAATTAAGTATAGACCCCAAAACCGGAAAGCTCACCCTCACACCTACCAAGACAGGGCAGTTTGTCATTGGCATTAAGGTGAATGAATTCCGAAAGGGAAAAAAGATCGGTGAAACCAAACGCGATTTTCAGTTCAATGTCAGCAACTGCGTGTTTAACGTGGTGTCATCATTTGCAGTGCCCAAGCTCAATTGCTCCGGGACCGAGACATCCTTCACCAACAGGAGCGAAGGTGGCGTAAAATATTTCTGGGACTTTGGCGATGCCGACAAAACGGATGACACATCCAACGCCATGCATCCGGAGTACACGTATGAGAAGCCGGGAAATTACACGGTAAAACTTATTACCATCAATACCATTTGCATTGACACGTCGGAATATGACATCAATGTGAAACAGAACTTCAAGGTGAAGATACCCGATGACACGCTGATATGCGGACCGTTCATAAAAAGGCTGTTCACCAATATTCCCGGGAAGATCTACAGGTGGAACACCGGTGAAACAACTCCGGCCATAAATGTGAAATCCGGAGGCAAATACTGGGTAAGCGTCACGGATGCACCATGCGTATCACGGGATACCATTAATAT
>CALMKH010000149.1 GCA_937867025.1 uncultured Bacteroidota bacterium
TGAAAACCGGTGTTTGGGCTGCCAATGCCGTTAAAGAAGCGAAATACGTTGGGAATGTGGAAGTGGTGGCAAGCTCGGAAGACAGGAACTATGCCTATATCCCGAAAAACTATACAATCCCCGCTGATGCGGATTATTTCCATTGCACCAGCAATAATACCATATATGGCAGCCAGATGCACGCTTTTCCCGAAAGCCCGGTGACCATGGTGTGTGACATGAGCTCCGACATACTCAGCAAAAGGGTTGACGTTTCAAAATTCGGTCTGATTTACGCAGGAGCACAGAAAAATATGGGTCCTGCAGGTGTTACCGTTGTTATTGTAAAAAAGGATATACTCGGCAAGGTGAGCCGTCCTATTCCCAGCATGCTGAACTATAAAGTGCATATTGAAAAGGAGACCATGTTCAATACACCTCCTGTGTTCCCCATCTATGCCATGCTTCAGAACCTGAAATGGGTGAAGAAGGTGGGGGGCGTTGACGAAATGCAGAGAAGGGCTGCCGCAAGAGCGGATATGCTGTATGACGAAATTGACAATAACCCGCTTTTCAGGGGCACTATCGATAAAGAGGACCGCTCGCAGATGAACGTTTGTTTTCTGCTGAACGATGAGTCGCTGGAGGAGAAATTCAATGCCGCATGGAAAGCCGAAGGCATTTCAGGGATAAAAGGTCACCGTTCCGTAGGGGGTTACAGGGCCAGTCTTTATAATGCGCTTCCTCTGGAAAGCGTCGAAGCCCTGGTAAAAGTGATGAGGAATTTTAACAAATAAAAGCCATATGAAGATATTAGCTAATGACGGGATTGACCAGTCGGCAAAAGTAGCTCTGGAATCCAGGGGATTTTTCATCGACACAACGAATATTCCGCAGGTGGAATTGCCTTCACGCATCAAGGATTATGATATATTGCTGGTACGAAGCGCCACGAAAGTGACAAGGGAAGTTCTAGATGCTGCGCCGAACCTGAAACTGGTCGGACGCGCAGGAGTGGGACTCGATAACATCGATACGACGTATGCCAAAGAAAGAGGTGTGGCCGTTGTAAATACACCCGCAGCCAGCAGCACAAGCGTTGCAGAGCTTGTATTTGCACATTTGTTTTCTGTATGCCGCATGCTTCAGTATACCAATCGCGAAATGCCGGAGAACGGGATAAAGGATTTCAATGCCTTGAAAAAGACAGCTTCTGCCGGTATTGAACTGAAGGGAAAGACCCTGGGTTTGATTGGTTTCGGCAGAATAGGCCGGGAGGCTGCGCGTATGGGATTTGGCCTGGGAATGAATGTCATTGCCTTTGATCCCATGATCACTGAGGCTGAAGTGGAAATTACCTTCCATCCGGATGCCGGTATCCCTCCGGTTAAAAAACTAGTCAGGACCATTTCTAAAGACGAAGTGCTGATGCATGCCGACTTCGTAAGTCTGCACATACCCGGAGGTCAGGGGTATGTCATTGCGGAACCGGAACTGAAGCTGATGAAAAAAGGCTCGGGTCTGATCAATTGCGCAAGGGGAGGAGTAGTCAATGAGCATGATCTCGTGGATGCCTTGAACAGCGGTCATCTGGCATATGCCGGTATAGATGTGTTTGAGAAAGAGCCTCCGGTATATGACGGCATATTGAAACTACGAAATGTATCGCTCACCCCGCACATCGGCGCAAGCACTGCAGAAGCCCAGAAACGTATTGGTGACGAAATGGCTGAACAGATCATTAGTTTTTTTAAATAAAAGCCTTGCCAGATATATTTCCTTTTAAAGCACTGTTGCCTGCGCCCGGATCGGAGATAGAAGTGTCTGCCAGCACCACTCTTGACGATAAAGAGAAGCAGTTGCACACCATTCAGACAAATCCCAGGAGCTACCTGCATGTGGTAAAGCCTTATCTTAAATTTAACGAGAAAAAGGATCCGGAAAAACATTTTCCGTATTCGAGGCAATGCGTGGACAGGTTTATCAGGGAAGGCACGATGGTGCAGGACAACAGCGATTCATTGTATGTATATTGCCAGGTGAAGCTTGTGACTAACGAGCGCTACCTGGGATTGATATGCAATGTGTCCTCAAATGATTATTTCGAGGGCAGGATCAAACTGCATGAGAATACGCTTACGGAAAAGGAAAATCAGCTGATCGACCATATCAGGATATGCAGGGCTATAGGTGAACCTGTACTCTTAACCCACCTGGAGGATAAACAAATCGACAACCTTCTTGAAGAGGTAGTGAACACACAGCAACCGGACATCGATTTCACTGACGAGGCCAAGCTCAGGCATATGATATTTAAAGTAAAAGAGCCGTCAAGGATAGAAGCTTTCAGAAGCGCTTACAGGCATTTGAAAGATTTTTATATTGCTGACGGTCATCACAGGAGCGCGGCTTCTGCAGGTTTTTATAAGCGGGAGGGCAAGCCGGACGGCCATTATCTCGCCTATATTGTTCCCGCCAACCGATTACACATCGATAGTTTTTACCGGGCTTATAAGTCATCCGGAATGTTTAACGAACCGGATTTTATTGAACGGCTGAAAAGTGATTTTGACCTCATAAAGACAGATAAACCTTTTATTCCTGAAAAAGCCAGGCAGTTCGGGCTGTGTACAGCGGCCGGCTGGTACCGCCTGGATTTCAAGGCAGAGTTCCAGGCCTCCAATGCGGTGAAGGACCTCGATGTATCCATACTCGAGGATTTTGTGTTCCGTTCCATACTGGATATCAGTGACTCAAAAACAGATTTGCGTTTATCGTATATTAAAGGCAATACTTCGATAGACCTTGTTGAGAAGTATGTGCAGGCCGGACAGTATGACCTTGTGTTCACCGTTTTTCCATGTGATATTACGCAGGTTTTCAAAATTGCAGATGAAGGGCTGATCATGCCACCGAAATCCACCTATATAGAACCTAAGCTGCGAACAGGTCTTACTGTTCAGCTTGTGTAAGCTTCTGAGGAACAGGCAGAAAAAAAATATTTTTATAATATGCAACAAACAGCTGCCTCATCCTGTCTATTTGATTGTATATGAAGTCATGTTTTGCGAATGTGGTTTAATGCATAATGCCTATTGACGAAAAGAAGAGAAATGATAAGCATGAGGAAGCGTTGATAAGGGCCTGCCAGCGGAATGAACGCAGGGCTCAATCGGAGTTTTTTCGCTTGTATTCAGGAAAATTCCTGGGTATTGCCTACCGTTTTGCCGGAAATTACGACACAGCCAATGATTTATTACAGGAAGGGTTCATCAGGATTTTTAACCACATTTCAGAGTATCGCTTCCAGGGTTCGTTTGAGGGTTGGATGCGAAGGATCATTATAAATACCTCCATCAATTACATCAAACAGCACAGCAGGATGGTTTTTGAAGAACTGGATTCAGACCGGGACATAATGTTCTCGGAACCTGCTCCGGCAATCGAAAAAATGGATTGTGAAGACATCATTGAAGAGATCAACCGCCTGCCGTCAGGATTCCGGACCATACTCAACCTTTATGCGATTGATGGATATTCATATTCGGAAATTGCGGACATGCTCGATATAAAAGAAGTAACGGTAAGAACACAATACCACAGGGCCAAACAGAAACTGGCTGTGGCCCTTGAAAAAAAAAGTATAAAAATATATGCCTCAAAAATCATTTGAAGAGCGTTTAAGGAATAAAGCGGAAGAATTTTCTCCTGTGCCAAGGCCCGGGCTTTGGGAAGGAATTGACGCACAACTGCCGCCTGAGAAAAAGAATAGAAGGCCCGTTCTGATGGTTGTACTGTTGACGGCAATGATCCTCGTCTCCAGCGGTCTGCTTTATATCCTGGAATCGTATCAAACAAACGGGATATCCGGAACAGTGGAAGAGGAACAGGTACTTGCAGAAAAAGAATCAGCGGCGCCGGTGACATCACCCGAAACCCGGATACCAGGCAGTCTTCACAAAGACGATGCTAGTGACCATAACGTGCATACAAA
>CALMKH010000150.1 GCA_937867025.1 uncultured Bacteroidota bacterium
GTAGAATTTTTTAGCCCTCTCAAAATCCGATACGGGTATCTCCACCCAGTTGATCGCGTCTTTCTGCATGTTCATAAGATTAATTAAATATTGGTTTGTAAAACAAAGAAAACGAATGGTATAATCCAACAGAGCGATGTCATTTTTTGATGATCAGCGATATAATAACGATCAATCCGGTGTTTACTCTACCACTAACTTTTCCGTACCGATCCGTTCACCCCCCGACAGTATCTCCAGAATATAAATGCCTTTCCGGTTTATAAAGAAGCTTATTCCCGAACCCTCGCCTTCGATAACACTGAGCAATCTGCCATCCAATGAATATACATTGATTGTAAGGGCATCTTTTCTTTCTGTTTTAATATTCACAATACCCTTACCAGGATTAGGATAAATGGTGTAAGCTCCTTTTGCCGAAATGTTCGCTATGCTGGTAATGCTGACAGTTGTCGAAGCATCAAAGGAATCCGGGATCAATTCCCGGTTGCCCAGTACATCGGTAGCCACACTGTAGAAATAATACGTACTATCTCTTTTTCCCGTGAAGGTTACCGAACTGTCGGAAAAACTTCTCTGCCAGAATGAATAGATCAGATTATTGTCTGAAATGAATACCTCTATCTCCTTTATTCCAGAGGCGTCATTTCCTGTCCAGGAAACGGGGAATGACAGGTTTTTGATTGTCTTTGCCAGCGGCAATACATTGCTGGAAGGCCTGACCTTATCCCTGTTGACTTCCCAGTAGGGTGTCAGTATGGATTTGTTTTCATCGAATACAATATCCGCCCTGTTTTTTATAATCGCCGACGCAGGGGTACCTGGTTTTAATCCGATATCGAACGATACCGCACCCTGACCACGGTTAGTGTAGTTATTGGGAGGCAGGAATCCATAGGCCGGATTGAGTGATTCAACTGACAGTGTGCTGATATCAAGCGAATTGAATGTCCATGTAATAATTCCTTTGCCCGTGTCAATATCAGTTTTCAGGTGCAGCACAATGCCGGCTTTTTCCCGGAAGTCAAAATTCCTGTCGACGGCAGATGTCCCAGGAGGAAAATAATACCTGAAATCCCCTACTCTGAAGGATGTAATAGTCACATGACTTATATCAAAGAATTTTTTATCTATCGTATCCCGGATGATTACCATTTGAGCTGGTGCTGAAGCGGCACTATCATTCTCAAAACGTATTACATAGCTGAATATATCCGGAAATTCGGTCATCAGATTACGATCCGAATATCCTCTGGGTCCTGTCTTGTCATTCGGGTCGATTGAATTAACAACCCTGACTACCAATTTACCTTTTGCCCCATTCAAGATAATGGCTGAATCAATGTGCGGTCCCTCATTAACCGAAAAACATACTGAATCGACACCATTTACCCACACAGGGTTTGCAAAGAACCTGTTTAGCATACCCAGTGCGGCATTTGAAAAAGAGCCGTTGCATGCCACTGACGTACTTTTGTAAAAATAAGCACAATCAGTTACGTGCGGTGGGTTGCCAAACTCATATTCATTCTGAAGTTTAGATAGTGAATCCATTCCGCCAATGGATTGAGCGATACAAACAGCGGACACAGAGCTCCCTGCAAATACATTCCACACCTGTGAAAGGCATTTAAATTTTCGTTGATTATCAAGCGGCAACTGGTTCCAAGTATGCACAACAAAGGAATCGTTACGGGGAGCTTTTATCCGTATGGGAATACTGAATATCTCCTGGCTATTCATGTGAGGTAAGATAAATGAGTATAAATTGCCCGGGTATCTTGAATTACCAATGCTATCCACCCGGGTATATATAAAACTGTCATAACTGCTCATGGATTCAACCTGAACTCTCCCGTTGGAAGTAACACTTAAAAATACAGGAACATTTTCCACGTCCGTATTGGTCTTGTTCTCCACTTTTAGTTCATAATCATACATGCGGTCAGGTCTTACCAGATCATATCCGATAATATACGTTCTGATATCGCAGCTGTTTGTTTTTTCCAGTCTGAACTTTTGACTGTGGGTATAAATTACCCCTGAACTGAATTTGACATGCAGGTTATAATTCCCGAGGCTGTCGTTTTGAAACTCAAATACTGCGATCATGATATTCCTGTCTATCACGCTGGTCTCCACACTCCATATTGTGTCGCCGTTCATGGTCAGGTAAACAGCATCGTCCGAGCCAAACTTCGCGCCCTTTAATGTTATTGTTACCCGCCCCTTATTGCCAGAAACTTTCGGAGTAAATGATGAAAACCCTTCAGAATTACTATCTTTTTCGAGAATTAGAAAATTGCCCAACTGCGATTTGTTAACGAGGAATTCAACACCATTGTAGGTTGAAGAAATATAAATGGAGTTTGGTGAGCTGTTAAACTTAGTATAATGCCCTTTTACCGTCGCACCGGCAATGGATGGGTAACTAATGGATTGGTAACGGTCAAGTATGGCAATATTGCCTGATTGCACGTTGTTGATTTCAATATCCGCCGTACTTAACAGCAGCTTTTCATCATACTGGATGATGTCATAAAAAACCTCCGGTGACACATCAAAATCAACATGATAATTTGTTGGTGTATTGTTCTTTTTGTTGATGGCGATTACTCCTCTCCTTTTTGCATCCAATTCAAAATCCCCGTTCAGGTACACAAGATTATCCGTAAGGAACAGTCCTGAAGCCGAACCTTCATAAGACTGGCCTCCGTCTGGCGCTTTAAGCTGGAAATTCTGCCTTATATTAGCCCCATCATACTTGCGGATCCTGGCATAATACAATTGGTTGTCATTTCCCACCTTAGTAATATTGCCGGTGGCATAAACCGAGCTGTCATCAACAGCAATCCTGTTCAACGATCCCGTTATTTTTGGGTCCCAGGTATCCAGGATTTTGGTTGCAAGATTCCAACGCACCAGGTGGCTGATGCCCGTACCGTTGTAATTAGGCAGGTTTCCGCATACATACAGGTGTATCCCATCCGATGCCATGTCATAGGCCGTGTAGCCGCTGTTCGGAGCATTAAAATTATGCAATACTTTTCCCAGCCTCATATCGATCATCGCCAGTTTTGCTGCCGCTCCATACTTTGTACTCGTAAAATCACCAAGAATAATCAGCGCCGTGTCATGGCTTATAATATCCCTTACTGTATTTGACGGATCGGGTGCAAAGCTTAGTATTGTATCGGCCTTGATATCGATTGCACACATATTATAACGCTTTTCCCGGTTTACAAGGTCAAAGTCACCGGTGAGATACAAAGCGTCGTTAACAGCCATAACTCCCGTTACATATTTGTTGAGTCCGCAGTTAAACCTGCGATCGACCTTATTCTTCCTTTCATCAAATCTCACTATGCCCATTGCTGGTCTGGTGACATTTTCAGAATAAACATACTCAATATTGCCATATATATATAGTGACGAGTCTTTTCTGTAAAAACCATTGAACCCTTGTCCCATTACATCCAGCTTTACCACTTCATTGATGCTTGGGTTAACCCTGTAGATCAAACCCAAATTCCCCAGGGCCTTGCTTCCTTCAAGCAGGTAAAAGATGCTATCCTTGTAGCTGTAAAAAACAGAAGAGGACCACCCGGTTCTGAAAGTACCAGGATAATTGTTCATTCCTTTTTCGCACTTGCCTGTATAAGCATTAAAGCTTTCAAACGCTGAACGGATGTTGTACATTTTATAGCTACCAGCAAGAAACGGCAAATTGTAAGCACCCATGCAGATGCGTTCGGGCGTTTGCCAGGTCTGGACCATCTGGTGACTATCTTTTGTCCCGGTGAATTTATACAGGTAACCACTCTGTGAAGAGTTTGAAACAAGGTAGGTCTTATCTCCAAAACACTTCACATCGTAGACCCCCATACCGGGCGAATAAGGTATTTTTCCGTTGAAAGCAGTAATTGCACCATTTGCCTTTGCTGCCCTGAAAAGAATATTTCTGGTCACACCATCTATGGTGGTGTTATGAAAATCGGGGTGAGCAAAATAGACATAGTCTTTGCTGACATCAAAGACCACCTTTCCCTGCGGGAACCCCACATGCCTGTTAATTTTCCAGGTGTCGAGCGTATCTGCATCCAGGTCAAACCGCGACAATAAGACATTATCCTCCCTTTCGACATCGTACAATGTGCCTCCCATCAAGACTTCGCCATTGCCAAGCTGCTCCATATACCTTACAACACCTCCGAATCTGGCATGAAATCCGAGGGGGGAACCCGTGTGCCGGTCAATTTTTATAGCATTGATGTATGATTTGCTTCCAATATTCTTGTTAAACAGACCCGCCATATACAACGTGTCCTTATTTACCAAGATAGTCCAGACAGCAAAGCCCGAAACAGTGGTAAATGCCGAATCGAGCTCAGAACCGAACGGCACAATCCGTCCTGTTCTCGTGCTTATCCTCCAAAAATAATTTCTAATCTTGAGTGGGGCAAAGGTTCTTGCAGCAATATAAACAAAACTATCGGCCCCTGCTATTTCATGTACCGCTGTAGTCGTGTCTATTTTCGGGTTCCAGGCATCCAGCTGACCGGTAATCTTGCTTATCCTGCAAAGCCCTGGCCGTTTAATACCGTTCACTTTCCTGAAGAATCCGCCATAATATATAAAACTGTCCGATTCCCACTGCGACTGGATATCATTGTCAAAGGTATTGGTATTGATGCCGTAATTGAAGTTTTTAATGTTCAATTTAAGCTGATTACCCCTGCTGACAAAGTTTGAGGTGCCTGTTACATTGATTATCCCTGACAAAATCAATGTATCACCTATCAGCATCATTTTTTTAATGTTCCCGTTGTTATAGTAAGACGGGGTTTGTTTGTTAATATTGGCCGCAAAGCTGCCAATTGCGCCTGTTTGTATGTTAATGACCGCAAAATTGCTCAGGTAAATTGTCTGGAAATTTGAATTCATTATAATTATATTATGGAACGAGCCTCCCACATACAAGGAATCACCTTTCTTCAAAAGACATTCAGCGCGGTTCATCTGGAAATCGAACCACATTTTTGGATCGAGAGTGCCATCCGCCAAAACATGCCTTATCCCGTTGCCTGCAATGAACCAGCCTCCATTTCCGTCGCTGACAACGGCATTACATTCGCTAAGGTACTGCTTGGCCAGGTTTCTGCTGATCCTGCCGTTCTGCTTAAACCGGGTCACGTTTGTGTTACCCATTGAAATATACCCCTGCCCGCTTGTGATATACATATAATTACTGTCCACAATACCGTCCAGATCCCCATAAGGCATATCGCGTTTTTTAAAGTCGGGCAGCCTGTACCTTGTCAGTTCATTAAGCGACCTGATGATCAGTTCATTCTTGTAAGTGTACAGGCGACGTATCGGGGCAAGACCTTTCAGATTATAATTATGCAGTTTTTTTGTTACCCGATTGACAATGGCAAGCAAGTCGTATGCCTTTCCATTGACTGTAACATTATCAGACGCACAGAATATAAAACTGTCACTGACCACCATGTCATATACTTTATTGTTGAAATAGAACAGGAATGTCGTATCCAGGCTAAGGTCCGGATTGAGTCTGATAAGATTACGTATAGCGGGCCACTTATCGATCGTGAATTCGCCTGCAGCATAATAGCCTCCCTTAGGGTCTTTTTCCATTTTCGTAACATATCCGGTCAACTGGATGCCATGTATCATTTTCTGAATATCAGTCGTATCAATAAATTCAATGCCGGTATTTAGCCATCCTGAATTCTGATAATTGCCCTTGGCAACAATACGGAATGAATCTTTTACAAGACTGAAAAGCCTGCTGTCATATCCTATTGAATGCACAAATGACATATCCTGCCGCCTGAGTGTAACAAAATTGGAAACCTTAAGATCATTATACGACACTATACTACCTGCGAGAAACACATAATCCATATTGTGCTGCATGGCTTCGACCGCTCCAGAGGTTTGCGGACTCCAGTCCATCAGCGTTCTGTTCTTCAAATTGATACCGCAGAGCTGTTTACGGGCTTTACCGTTAACTGTATCAAACCATCCCGAAATTAGCAGGGTGTCACCTATTTTATGCATGAACCGCGCCTGACCGTCGCCATTGGTTGTCCTAAAATTGAATTTGAATAATTGATCAATAGAGCCATCCTGATGAAGGTGAGCAAGGCTCATGGTTTGTGTGTCGTTAATGAATGTGAAATAACCTCCTACATAAAACCCGCCTTTTCCATCTTCCTCCATACATAAAACCCTGCTGTTGGTACGGAATACCTTTTCCCGCCTGAACTTTCCATTCAGAAAATCCACGGCAGTAAACCCGTTCGCGTGCTTACCGACTTCGCTGAATGCACCTCCGATAAATAATTTGCCGTCTTTTTCGTGCGCTGACATATTAGCGCCATTTGTGGAATATTCACCACTCAGCTTTTGGGAATAAACGTTACCAACGGTAATGAAAAGGAAGCATGTGAATAGTGTTTTGCCGTAAGTGCATTTTAGTTTCATAAACATGCCGAAACTAATTAAAAGATTGCATATTGACAAATCCAATCCCTAAAAACGTAAAATCTATATTTCAACCGATCAAATATGTATAATTCAGGCCGTAAGATGGATGTAAGTATGAATTATACAACTTTTTCGGGAATTTGTATAACAATATGAATACAAGGCCTTGGCAATTTTGTATCCATAAATCAAACCAAAAAATATGACTAATAAATTAACACTTATCGCAACCGCGGCAGCCAT
>CALMKH010000151.1 GCA_937867025.1 uncultured Bacteroidota bacterium
AAATGCCGGCGTAAAACCGGCATTTCTTAACGTCATAAGTTTTAATATTTCTTAGCCAAAGACTCCAAGAACGACAAGCAGGGCGTGTATGATAGGCAAACCTAATCCTACGGAAGCACCTCCAAGGAACACTCCGCCGGCCAATAACAGGAACAGGAGGTTGAGCCAGAAATGAATATTAATTTCTCCGTAATACAGGTATACGGCGAGCAGGGTCAATGGTGGTATCAGGGCCAGGATGATCAGTATGATCAGGGCGACATCGCTATCGTTCGTTGTGGAATCAATGCCCGCGGTTTTGCCTGCCATGCCCATTGAAACATCTGCCCTGGCATCCCTGAGCTGTTTTTTTAGCTTAGCAATAGCCCTGATTTCCTTAACGGGGCTTCTTTTCTTTTCAGCGGAAGTAAGGACCGTCTCCGTTGCAGAAACTGCCTCGGGGGCGAGCTCCATGTCACTGTCATCATTGATTGCCTCTTCTTCAACTGACTGAGCCAAATCATCCTTATCAGCTGTTTCAACGCTGTTTTCTTCGTCTTCAGTTTTGACTACATCTACAGATTTAGGCCTGGGGTTCACCCTCACTACCGTTTCTTTCTTTTTTTCTTCCTTAGCCGAAGTCCAGTCGATATTCAACCCCCTGCTATACCGCTTCCTGGAAATACTGAGACTGCTGCAGGAGCTGAATAAAACCGCTGCGACCGCAACGAATAAAATGTAATGTAATGTTTTCATATGCTTATTCTTAATTAAATGTTATCAATGCCTGATTCTTGTCAACAGCCTGCCTCTCTGAAACGAGGATGCTATTGACAACACCGTCAACAGGTGATTTTATGATGTTTTCCATTTTCATGGCTTCGAGTATCAATATGGGATCACCCTTTTTGATCTCCTGCCCTGCGGACACTTTTACGCTGAGCACCAGTCCTGGCATGGGGGCCTTTACATCATTTATTTTCGGTTTTGACGCATGGTCAAGGCCCATGCTATGTAACAGCTGGTCGAACCGGTCCCTGATGCCCACTTCATATGTCAGTCCGTTAAAACCGATCTTATAGGTTTTGCTGCCCTTGTCGAAAGACAGTATTTCAAAAAAATACGAATGGTTGTTGTACTGAAGATGAAAGAATTTGCCGTCCTGTATGGAAAGTATATCCAGCGCGCGGCTTTCGCCATTGACATTCGCCTGCCGGCCATCTATCGCCACAGACACTATCTTACCATTTACAATTGCCTCTAACATGCAACTGCAAAGTTATAAAAAACTTAATGCTGCACAATGATTTTTATCACCTGCTGATCAATTTTGAGGAAATAAGTACCACTGGATAAATGACTTACGCTTATCCATTCACTGCTGCCGGACAGCCTTCCAGAAAGCACTGTCCTGCCTTGAATATCGGATATATCCATGCGGTACCCGCCATCCACCTGCCTGCTGAAATCGACCCGTATGACATCATCGGCCGGATTGGGATATATGCGGGCCACAGTGGTCGCGATATCATCAATACCAATGCCTTTGTCAATACGGAAACCGTTCTGAAGCAAATTATTGAGCCCGTTCTGGTCATCAGGCGTCACAATGCTAAGATAGGATTTATAAACGCCGGTATTCTTGTCCGAAAATGTGAGCGGCATGGTCATATTCACTACCCTGGTTTCGGACGCCCCCAGATTGGATAATATAGTGCTGTCGCGGTAGACCTCCGTCTCTGCAGTGGTAACCGTATCGACATACTTTATCAGCAACCGCGCATATAAGCTTGCGATCGGTTTGATCCCCTGGTTGAGAAGTCTGACCGAAGGCGTAATACCCGCATCCGACCGGGTATAGGTGAAATTATTAAGCGGATTGACAATCGCTACGGCTACGGCATCTTTCAGCAACATGAACCTGCCTGTGCCATTACTTGTATCATTCAGCCTGAACTGATCAGTGATCAATTCCGTATAGGCCTTTATTTTAATATCCTGTGAAGAGCCGCTCAGGCTGAAGCCCGGAAAAGTCAGGTCCAGCAGGCCGGCTGTGCCTGCAAACCCGGTATCGATGGATTTCTGATAGATCACTGCATTGTTGGATGCCAGCATTATTTTAATGGTCGTTCTGAATCCGGAGGCCACCATGCTGTCGCCGAGATTTTCAACCCGTACCCTTGGCTCAACATTCTGCGTGCCTATCAGCAAGGTGTCCGAAGGAAGAGGGTATAAAACCGCTGTCACGCCCACATCATATGCTTTGGCCGCCCCGTATATGCCTTTCAGCGTGTCATTCGACCTGACAAAATCTTTCTGAAGCATGGTATACGCCGTCACCTGGTAAACAGAATCATAGGGCAGTACAAGCGAAGTATCTATCACGAAGGTCTTCGTTTCCCCGCTGTCGAGTGTGATATTGATCACCTTGACATAGGTAATGCTCTGACCGCGGGTTACCTTGAAAGCCAGCGGGAAAGGGCTGTTCTGCCGATTATAACCATTATTCCTCACCGTTACGCTGGTGGGGTATACGGTATTGACCTGCAACACACTGCCGGCAGCCGGGCTGATCGCCAGGACTTCGACATCATCAGGCACGCCTACCGCAAATACGCTGATCAAGGTATCGTTCTTCCGGTACTGGTCATTGTACAGGTCTGTAAACGACACCATGCGGTAATAACCTTTCTGGACAGGTTTAAAATTTTTGAAAATAACGGTCGACGGTATGGTGCGGAAACTGTTTGTTGTGACCGAATCGGCATAGATCAGCGAATCCTTGTAATATATCCGCGCATGTACCTTGAACGGATCGGCCTGGTTCAGATCACCCATGTTCTCCACCGTAACAAAAGGCTGATTAGCAGGAACAGGATATCCCAGGGCCTGGTTGTTGGCGGGATAATCCACCGAAGTAACACCGACATCATTGCTCCTTACAATTCTGAAGGTGCGCCTCACCGTGTCATTCGTGAGGTCGACATCCACGCCCAGCGATGTAAATGCAGTAAAATAATAGTTTCCTTTCACACTGCATGGAAATGGCTTGAAAGAAGCGAGCACACTGTTCAGTGCCGTAAGGGAATACGATTTGACGTCACTGTATATTAGCGTTTTGGTTGAATCAAATATCAGCGCCGTTACCGTGAAAGGCCCCTGGTTGTCCAGGCCGTAATTCTGAATATACACGGTCGGGTATATCGTATCGACGAACTGCTCGTAATCGAAGCTCGGGGTAGGATCGAACACCATGCCCGGACCCACATCCTTAAATGCCGCCACAATGAACTTGTACCTCAGCGTGTCATTATCCTTCATCTGATCTCCCGGCAAAGCAGTTATGACAGTTACAATATAATCGCCGGCCAGTGTGGGAAGGAAAGTCGAATCAAACGTGATCAGTCGTTTTCCCCCGCTATAAAGCGTATCCTGTTTTGTCGACGTATATTCGAGATAATTGTTCCTGTGAATATTCACTTTGATGTTGAATGGTGTCACGGCATCATCAGCGCCATAATTCAGAATTGTAGCTTTCGGCGCCATGGTCACGACATCCATCAGTTTAATGGTATCGCGGGGGAATTCGAACCTGATGGGAGCCATGTCTTTGTTGGCCTGGATTCTCGGTTCGATGACAAACTTGAACGGTGCGTCAGGCGCAAAATCTACCCAGTTGGTATCTCCCGTAGGCGCCGTGTAATAGAATGTATTAGGACGTACGGGCAATTCCGGCTGATAACCGAATGCCACATTGGTGGTCCCTATCTGGCGAACCCCGATATAGAACGGCCCGTTCACGGAAACAGGAGGTAAAATCGGCGTTATGAAGTTCGGAGCCGACTGAAGCGTATCCGAGGTCCATATGTTTGTTTTGGGCTTTCCTCCAACACCATCCGCTGCCCATATGCCCAGTTTGAACTTTTGCGTGGTGCCTGCAAAACTAACGCTCACCTGGTTGATGGCTTTCTGGCTGTTGGAATAAAACTTTGCGACAAAATCACCTGTGCTTCCGTTGAAGCCTATACCGCCGGCAATCGGCCGTGCAGGATCTTTATAGGAATATATGTAATCGGTGGCAAGTCTTAATGTGGAAGATGCATTGTTGGAGCTGTCGCCGTCAGGACCTGTTGTCACCTCGAGCGTATCCAGTCCGGTTGACGTGGGGGTAAGCAGCGGCAGGACAATGAGTTTTTCCTCCAGGTAATCCAGTGTATATGTTCCCGAATCAATCAGGTCGTTGGCACCTTTGCTTCTGAAATAGACTTTAAAATTCTGGTTTGGTTTTTTCCCGACGTTACCGATAATTACCTTTACCGTGTCCGGATTTCCGAGAGGCACAGGCAGTTTTCCAAGGCTGTATATCCTGCCTACCGACAGGTCGAAATCGGTGCGCGGAAATTCAATGCGCATGCTGGGATGCAATTCGGAAGAAAAATTGGTTGTATCGGCAATGGTTCCCCCATTTACCCGGGCAAATTTGGTCTGGTTGGTCTGGTATCCGGTCACAGTGGCGCTGTTTTCAAAGTTCCAGAATATATCGGACGATTGGGAAGAATTCTGGCGGTATTCAACCAGCACCTCCAGATTCTTGCCGAGCACTGTATCTACTACATAAGGAGCCGAAAAAGTGAACCTCACCCAGCCACTTGTGCCGCCTATATCCGAGGTTGGGTCGCTGTCATATACTTTTTTCATTCCTGTAGCGCCTGTCAGGTTCGCCCAATTGACGCTTTTTGAGCCGTAATCGGAATTGACCGTCGTGCGGATATAGATTTTCATATTGGCCCCTCCGCTGATGCTGCCTCCGGCGTTCCGCATGAATGATATGCTGCGGATGCTGTCGCCATCTTTCAGAGACGTGAGAAGCGAAGCAGGAAAAATATAGGCATAACGTGAATGAGCGCCTGAAACGGTACTTGTGTTGCAGGGACCGGCAAAATTAGATCCCGTAAACGATCCGGAACCTAATGTAATAACCTGTGCATGACCTGGGAATGTTAACAGTAATAATATAAAGGCAAACAGGATTTTAAAGAGTTTGATCATAGACAGTTAGTTGTTCAAAACGGATACGATATACAAAGTTAAGTTATTAAGGTTCTTTTAGCAATACGTGGTAAAAATACGTAAATTTTATCATTTAGCCAATTTCATGAAAAATTATATCATTCCGATGACATCGCTGTCACCTCAATACAATCCTTGCGGTTTGAATGCCACCCGAAACTAGCTGCAGCCTGAGTAAATACATTCCGGGTGGAAAACCGGCCACATCGCACCCATTCCTCCCCGCAGTTATACGCCATTCACGCACAAGCCTTCCCTGTGCATTATACATGCTCAGCACACCTTCATCCGCGTTTTCAACAACGAAACTGTTGTAGACCGGATTCGGATATACCGCGAATTGCTGAATGCTTTCCGCATCAGTGACGTTCGTCAAATTTTCAAACTGCCTGTCATAATCTGCGTGGCACCGGTTGTTACTCATCGCAGCCGCCGGAAGCGTATCATCCGTATCAAAAAAAGGAGCCCCGTAGGGAGCGGTTTCAGCGGCGGGAAAACAAATGGCCCGGATGCCGCGATGGCTTTTTTTACAATCAGGACGCCACATAAAATACGGATACAGATCATGGGTCTGGGGTGGCATGACAGACGTTTTCACCCTGTTTCCATACTCGAAATGACCCTTGTCCTTCAGAACATATAAACCTTTGAACAGGTCCGGACTCGTTATTTCATTGCCGACGAATACCTGGCTGTCGCTGCCATTCGAAGCGCTCATCAGGATGCCGTAATTAGCTATCCTGTTCCTGTAAAACATATTGAAAGGCCCGTTCCTTCCATGTGAATTGTCAATCACCACCTGTTGCACGTTATTCATTTCAAACAGGTTTGAATACACATAATTGCCATGCAGCACCAGGTCGCCTGCGGCGTCAGCCGGCATCAGACTTTCTTCCCAGAAAGGGCTCACCGACCAGTTGGCGTAAATGACATTGCCATTCGCCCCGGCTTGTAACAGGATGGAATGCCTCAGCTTTTCGAGATGGTTATCCATAACCACATTGGATGAGCTTCCCATTTGCATGACAATGCCATATCCCCTGCCGCCACCGCCATAACCGAAACTTCCGCTAATACGGCAACGTTTGACAAGATTAAAGGCGCTGTTGTTTATGCATATATGTGAATAATTGGTTTGCCGGCTGTCTACGGCGCTTACAATACAGTTATACGCCTGGTCCAGATAAATATTGGAAGTCTGCGAAGCCGTACTGTCAATGCGCAGCAGCTGCATACACATCACACCGGCATTCAGGACATAATCCGGAGAGTACACCCTTGTGAGCGCGGAATCCCCGGAGAACGCCGTACGCGCAGTCATTCGTATATCCTCCACATCCGCTATACCCTCCAGCGCCGCCAGAGGGTGTCCGAGGCTGACCACCGCCGATGTGCCTGTCAATTCAACGCCGGTCACGTAAAAATGTTCCCTGACCGAACCCTTGGCCCAACCGGAAGTAAGCAGTTTTGCATCGTCCAGCTTTTGCAGGACTATGTACCGTAGCTGGCCATATTGCTCCAGGTATTGCTGATAATCCTGCCGGTCGATGCTGATGGTTTTGTCGCCCCTCGCCACGCTGGCTTTTAACCTGAAGCTGAACCCGTCGCCATGATTGCGGGGACCGATATGTATCCCATGTTTGTTCTCCCCGGTCTGCAGAAGCAAAACGGTGGTTTTCCCCTGCCCCTTCAGCACCATGTTGGATGGAATCTCCAGGGTATTCTGTATGCGCAATTTCCCTGCAGGCAAGACAATGGTTACACATGTATCGTTACCTGCGGAAACCGCCTGTTTATTCATAAACGCCTGAATAATGTGTGAAACGTCTGCCATGCCATTGGTATCCAGATCTTCAGGATCCATCGTGCAGGTTTTATGGAATTTTCCCTCTTTTCCAACATTGATTTCAAATGCCGTGTGACCGGTATGATATGGGAAATGACTCTTATAAGCTGCAGGAATTTCCACCTGAGCATAAGCGACATGTATTGACAATAAAGCAAGGAGCAACCCTGCACACCTGGTTATCATTGGATTAAACGTATGGATAGCGGCGTATGGGAAACTCGGCCCACACACTTACAAATACTCTGGTACTACATTACAAAATCCCTGCCATAACAAGGCTAATGGGCATGTTCCCGGAACACGCGGTTAAGCCATTTAAGCAATATAAAAATAATCACTGCGGCAATAAACAGCAAGAGACAATTCGTAAGGAAAAAATTTGCCTTGTTGTCGTAGGTGTCCCACAATGAAGCAAGAATTCCCGAAAGCTTATTGCCAATGGAAGTGCTGAGGAACCAGCCTCCCATCATCAGGGAAGTCAGCCTGGGCGGGCTCAGTTTCGACACCAGGCTCAAGCCCATGGGGCTCAGGAAAAGTTCTCCAACCGTTATGACTCCATATACTCCCCACAACCACCATGAGCTTGCCTTTTCCGCTCCGTTATGACAGAAATACACCGCCGTCACCATCACCAAAGGCGAAAGGGAAGAGATAAAAAGCCCCCAGGCGATCTTTGATGGCGTAGAAGGTTCTTTATTCCGCCTCCGGAGAAACATAAAAAATGCGACCACCAAAGGCGTTAATGCCACTACCCAGAATGGATTGATGGATTGGTAAATTTCCGTATTCACCACCTTAAGCGGAGCATTTCCGGCCGGTATTTCACCCGCAGGCATATTCCTGAAATAAATATCTCGTCCCGTATCTTTCACCACGTTCCCGGAATCGTCTTTTATAAGATCAAACGTGGCATCGTACTGATCTACCAGTGTTATCTCCGGCGACACACTTTCCAGCAATTGCAGATTTTCAAACACCGGTTTTACAGGTTCAGGCACAGTCCTGTCGGTATAAAACCTGGCCCAGGTGGTGAGAGCGGTTCCGTTCTGTTTAAAGACCGCCCAGAACATCACTGACACCAGCATTACCACAAGAAGCGCTGCAATGGGTTTTTTATCCTGCATGCTCGCCCTCACATATAACGACACATAAAAATAAATCACCGGAAGCGTTGAAAATATAAATGCGTCCGAACTGTCGCTTCCGAAAATATCACCTGGTATGAGCCAGCCCAATGCACCGAAAATAATAGCAGGAAGGAATATGGTGGAAAATATCTTGGCCAAAGGCATATCTTCACTTGTCACGGGTTTGATGATATTGCCTTCCCTGTAATGCCTGAGTCCGAGCAGGAATACGACAAGACCCAGGAACATGCCGGCCCCCGCTCCCAAAAAAGCAAATCCCCAGCCGTAGGTATTCCTTAAATATGCTGCGATAAAATTACAGATCAGCGCCCCTACGTTTATCCCCATATAGAATATATTATAGCCAACATCCTTATTGGCCTTGAATTCGGGCTTGTTATAAAGGTTTCCGAGAAGGGTGGAAATATTAGGTTTGAAAAAGCCGTTGCCGACCACTACCAGTCCCAGGCCGGTATACAGGTAAACCAGGTCATGGACCGACATCAGGCAATAACCCAGACCCATCAGCACTCCGCCAAGGACAACCGAGCGGACATAACCCAGCTTGCGGTCAGCCAGCAGCCCGCCGACAAACGGTGTCAGGAATACAAATGCAATGAAGGTGCCGAAAATATCGAATGCCTCCTTTTTGCTCATGGCAAATCCCCCGTTGGTGCCATCCCACCGTTCCATCAGGTAATTGGTGAGAAGGCCAATAATCAGGTAATAACCGAATCTTTCCCACATTTCGCTAAAGAACAGGTAAGGCAAGGCCTTGGGATGCTTTTTTTCCTTCATAAACAGATTTTTCCGCACAAGAATACTGTTTTTTACCTATTTTTAAGCCAATATACTTGTCTTATTTTTATGACAGTACAAACAGAAGACATTTTTTATTCCTGCCAAATGGTCTATCTTTGCGTTTTAACTGAATGGCTTTTAAAGTATCAAATGAAACAAAAGTCGGCGCCCTGGCGGCCATTGCCATCACTTTCCTGGTTTTAGGTTACAATTATATGGCCGGACGCGGAAGCCTGTTCTCCAAGAGGCATACATTAAACGCAGTATTAAGCGATGTCAAGGAAATAAGCACCTCAACCCCGGTCCTGTTCAATGGTTACAAGGTGGGAAATGTAACGGATATTGAAATGATCAAGCCCGATGGCAATTTCAAGGTGTATTTCGATATAACGGAGGATATTGACATCCCTGTCAACTCTACTGTGCAGGTCTCCAGCTCGCTTTTGGGGGGCAAAGCCCTTAACCTGCAGATGGGAAGTGTAAAAACATTTGCACAGAACGGCCAGACCCTGACATCCATAGCCGACACTTCGCTTATGCAGTCCATGAGCAATGTGCTGAAACCACTGAATGCCAAGATCAACAGCATCGTGAATTCCCTCGACAGCCTGCTGGCGGAAGGCGAATTGAACGAATCCATCCGCAACCTTAACACGTCACTCAAATCCTTTACCAGGACCAGCAACAATGCAGCTGCCGTTCTTGAGCAAAACATGCCTAAACTGGCCAATATCTTCTCCAATGTGGAGAGCATCACTGCCAATCTTAAGAACTACGACGACAATATCAGGGGGATACTGGCCAACCTGAAAACGACCACTGACAACATGGCCGCCCTGCAACTGAAGGAAACGGTCGATAAAGCCAATGCCGTAATCAACGACCTGGGGGCGGTAATGGACAAGATCAATAAGGGAGAAGGCAGCCTCGGCCTGCTGGTAAACGACAAGGCCCTGTATAACAACCTGAACCAGACCAGCCAGGATCTTGACAGGATACTGAAGGATTTTTATAACCATCCGGCGAAATACCTGCCTGTACCTTTCACCAAGGGCCAGAGAAAAAAGGCTATGGAAGAAAGCAAAAAATCGCAGCCGTAAATATTATTTTTGATTATCGGAAAATTAATTGTATACTTGCAGTGTTGAATCAAACATACTGCTAGTCTTAGAAGTCTTATTCAACACCTCCCAGCATTTTGTCATTTCGGTTTCTCATTGTAAACAATCACAATTATTATAATTATATTTCTATCATTTTTAAATGGAAAAAAAAGATTTATTAGACAAGCCCTTGGAAGAATTGAGGGTGATTGCTAACGCCGTTGGAATAGACGGTGCCTCTGAACTGGAAAGAGAGGAATTGATTGCGCGGCTTTCCGGCATCAATTCAGGAAACAACCAGGAGCCTGAACCTGAAGCAAAGCCCCGCAAACCTAAAGTCAAAACCAAGTTCAATAAAAAGAAAAATGAGCCTGTTAAAGTAAACGCTTCCGGTGAAGATACCTCCATCACGGATGAAATAGCCAGCTTTGAATCCCCTGAAATGGAAATTATCGAACCGGTTGATGATATTCCGGTGATAGGCAACCCCGAAGAACTTGTAGGCATTAATCCGCCCCCTCCTGCAGAGGTTAATCCTCCGGCGCCCGAAATCCGCAATCAGCCGGTTGTGGAACACAGCAGGCGCCATCCGAATGAAGAACATCAAAAGCAACAGGAACAGCAAAGGCAGGAACGCGAGCGCGTGGAAAAGGAAAGACAGGAAAAGGAAGCGGCCAAGCGGGACAGGATACAGCAACTCCTGGAACTCGAAGGTGTTGTCAGCACCCAGGGTGTCCTTGAAGTGGTCCAGGATGGCTTCGGTTTCCTCAGGTCCCCTGACTATAACTATATGGCATCTCCGGATGATGTGTACCTCGCTCCCCACCAGGTGCGTTCACATGGCCTTAAAACCGGTGACACCGTATTATGCACCATCAGGCCACCCAAAGAAGGTGAAAAATATTTCGCACTTGTGAAGGTTGAAAAGATCAATGGCAAAACCATTGAAGAAATCCGCGACCGGGTAAGTTTCGAACACCTTACGCCTTTATTCCCTGATGAAAAATTAAACCTTGTCGACAAGAACGACAACTACAGCAACCGCATCATCGACCTGGTGTCGCCTATAGGGAAAGGACAAAGGGGACTGATAGTCGCTCAGCCTAAAACCGGAAAAACACAATTATTAAAAAGCCTTGCCAACGCCATAGCCGCCAATCATCCGGAAGTGTATATGATCATATTGCTGATCGATGAAAGGCCGGAAGAAGTGACAGATATGGCCCGAAGCGTAAAAGCTGAAGTGGTCGCCAGCACTTTTGACGAACCGGCAGACAAGCACGTAAAGCTTGCCAATATAGTGCTTGAAAAGGCAAAACGGCTTACCGAAAGCGGTCACGATGTGGTTATCCTGCTGGATTCGATCACCAGGCTTGCCAGGGCGTACAATACTGTGCAGCCGGCTTCCGGGAAAATATTGTCAGGCGGTGTGGATGCCAATGCACTTCAAAAACCGAAAAGATTCTTCGGAGCCGCCAGGAATATAGAAAACGGCGGTTCACTGACCATTATCGCTACCGCCCTTACTGAGACAGGAAGCAAGATGGACGAGGTAATCTTTGAAGAATTCAAGGGAACCGGAAATATGGAACTGCAGCTCGACAGGAAATTAAGCAACAAACGTATCTATCCTGCCATTGACATTGTAAGCTCAAGCACCCGCCGTGAAGATATGCTGCTTGACAAGAGCACCATGCAGAAACTCTGGGTACTGAGAAACCACCTGGCCGACATGAACAGCGAAGAAGCCATGAAGATGATGCTGAAGTACATGGAAGGCACCAAGAACAATCAGGAATTCCTGGTCAGCATGAACGGTTAGAAACGTACAAATTAAAATTCAGGATATATTATCCTTCATAAAAAAAGGCCGGGTCAAAAATGATCCGGCCTTTTCAGTACGTTATTTTTATTTCTTAAACTTTGGGTTATTGATGAACTCTGTATCTGTAAGCGTATGGAGAAATGCGATAATATCCTGTATTTCTGACGGATTCAGTCTGCCCTTTTTGCTGTTTTCCAGGTTAGGATCCAGGTTCGCTGTATACCTGAACCCGGTATTATAGTGCTCTATACATTCTTCCAGGGTGGCGAACCTCCCGTCGTGCATGTAAGGAGCGGTCAGGGCTATGTTCCTGAGCGAGGGAGTTTTGAACTTACCGTCATCAGACGGATTCAGCGTGATCCGGCCCCTGCCGGAATCTGCGGGAATACTGTCAAGACCGGTATTCCGGTATTCAAAATCACTGAAGGTACTGCCAATGACATGGCAATGACCGCAATCCCCCTTGTCTATTTTTGTAAAAAGCTGCATCCCCCTTTGCTCCTGGGCGCTGAACACATCCAAGCCTCTTTTGACACGATCGTACTTACTGTTGCCCGATATCATGGTGCGTTCGAATTGCGCTATGGCCTTCATCACCATGGATGTAGTGATCTTGTCGCCGCCAAACACCTTTTTGAACAAGGCCGGATACTGCGGATGAGCATTGAGCTCAGCCAGGGCATTAACGAGGGTTTCATGCATTTCCAGCGGGTTCTGTATCGGGCCGATGACCTGCGATTCAAGGTTGGCCGCTCCCCCGTCCCAGAAAAATTGTTTCTGGTAGCCAAGATTGACCAACGGCATGGCATTCCTGGTGCCCGGCAACTTATCGATGCCTATGCTGAAACGTATGGTACTGTCGGAAAATGCGAATTGTTGTTTATGGCAGCTCCCGCACGACTGGGTGTTATCTCCTGAGAGAATTGGGTCGTAAAACAACATTTTCCCCAGCGCCACCCCTTCTTCTGTCATGGGGTTATCCGCGGGAATGATCATGGGTGGCAATCCCGGCGGAATATTCAGCACATAAGGGGTAAGACCTTTTTCCTCAATCGGGGATACGTTCTTTTTGCACGATGCAAAAAAGGCAATAGCGCATACCAATACCATTGAGACAATGGTGATACTGTTTTTCATGATTCAGGCAGTTTTACTCCACTTTATCGAAAATGAACGCGTCTGAAAAACTTTCCTTCAGGTTGTCAAGCCATGGGAAATCCGCTGCTGTGCTCGACTGCCTGCTGTTATCGACGTTAAAGTCAACGTTGGTTGGTGTGGTGTACAGATTATTCAGGTTAAACTTTAACTTCAAGGTCCGTGCTGTTCCATTGACGACAAGAGGATTGGTCAGAGGCACTTCAATAGCTGTAAAGGCCCTGTCCGTCGCATAATGGAATGCCAGGTTCTTGTCGACACCGGAACTGTTCCTGTACTTGCCTTCATGTTTAAAAAACACGTAGCCTGTGTTCCAGTCCCAGATCATTCCCAAAGCCGGATCAAGATCGCCGTCCTGTGCGCCGTTGTGATTGCGGTCGTAAGGAATGCCGATATTGAATTTTATACCGGTGTATGTCCCGTTAGGAATATCCGCAGCCTCCACTTTACACGTTGACAAATCCGATGCATCGATAAGGTCGTAATTTCCAAGGTTCACCTCGGTATTATCGCTCTTAACGAGTATGACATTGCTGACATAATACTTGAGCAGGTTGACCTGGTAAAGGTTCCCGGCGGCATTGGTATATTTCATTTGTCCGAGCTCCAGCGGCTGGCCGTCCACTTCGTTTGCAAACGCAATGGTCACTTTTGCCGAGTTGGCAGTATTCGTGTTCGAAGGCTCCGGAGTATTCTTTTTTTCGCACGATGCGAAGCATATAACAGCTGCGAGCAGCAGCACTATGTGTTGAATTCGTTTCATATTTTATCTTTTTATTTACATATGGCCACGGACGTAAAAAGCCCGTGACCATATAGTTTTTGATTGATGTTATTTGCAACACTCACAACCGCATTCACAACCTGAACCTGTGCATTCGTCACCGCAGGAACATTCGGTTCCGCATGACTGGCTTGTGCAGCAGGAAGCCTGCTCTTTGCAGCATGATGAATTGTTGTTTTTATTGTTTAAAGCGAATAATACGCTGCTACCGGCTATAATGGCGAACGATGCCACTAAAAATATTTTTTTCATGATCTTAAATGTTTTTTATTAAATTGTTTTTTGCCGCTCTGTAATACAGGCATGGCGGCTTTCATGCCCAGGGTCGATACTTCTGCCTTTTAGCAGGAGTCTGGCAGGAAACAACGTTTCCCGCGCATTCTCAAATCTGGAGCACGCGTTTTTTGATCAGGACGGGAACGGGATCGTTCAGATGCAGATCCCTGTGTGATATCTGATATTGAACGGCATCCGGCAAAACTGCGATGTTCCGTTCAACAAACCGGAATACTTTAAAATCAAAGTGAGATACAAGCAATTTGCTGCTTTTTCCAAGGGCAAGAACCGGGTTAATAACAGTCTGTACGTTGATATCGTCACAGCAACTGCTTTTTTTGACAGCTTTTATGCAGGCGCAGCATTCTTTTCCATCCTCGTGTGCAGGATGGGCAAAAGACAGGCTTATACCGGCAAAACTGTCACAGCATTGTGCAATATCAATGCTAAGGCCGCTGCCTCCCAGCAAAAACACAAGGGTTAATATGATGGCTTTGATCCTCACTAAGTTATACAAATATATGGGATTAAAGTCAAAAAAACAAATGATCTATTACATAGACGCCACAAAGCTGAAATACATCCTGTTGTTCAGGAATTTATCAAATGAATATTCGGCCCTGAAACAATAATCATAAAACATCACAATATTCAATCCCGCACCGAAGCCATACTGCCAGCTATTAGGCAGTTTGTTCACCACGGAATCAATCCTGGAAACCGAATTCTGAACATCATAATTAACAAACCCCGCATCAAAATATGCGCTGAGATACAAGGCAAGCGGCAAAACTTCATAGTTTTTAACCCTTTTCATAAACGGATAAGTCCGGTTAAGAAAGCGGTATTTGGTTTCCACCTTGCCCAGAAAAAAATCGGACCCATCGATAACCTTCAATTCATATCCGCGGATATAATCCTTGCCATAACCTAAAGCCCGGACTTTATTGTACGGAGGGTTTTTTAAACTGTAATATCTTCCCGTAACATTGAAGGAGCCGAATAAAGGACCTGCCAGACGGAAATACCTGGACAGCGACGTTTTGAAAGCTATGGTATTGACCGTTGAAACCCCGCCTATCAACTTAGCTGCTTCGAGACCTGACTTAACGAGATACCCGTGGAGAGGGAAACCTTTAAAGTCCCTGCGGTCATGGATAAAATTATACCCGATATAATTTTCCCGCTGGGCAAGCGCATTTCCAAAAAGGAATCCGGGATTAACCTCGTTTTTCCTGATTGTATCCCGGATGCTTATTATCAGAAATCCGCTATAGAACTGGTGATACGAAAATATTTTTTTCCTGTGCGTCACTGCAAACTCCAGGCCCCTGCGTTGTATCAGGTCGCGGTCCCGGTCGCGGAAAAACTGCACCTTATCATCTTCGGTCTTATACCACACTTCCTTATTGCTGCTGTATGTTGCAAAAATCTGCGCACCCCAGGTCTGCCGCTTATTGAAGTAGGGGACCTTATACCCGAAATTGATCATCCGCGTATACCCGGTGATAAAATCGAGCTGCATGGTTTCATTCCTTCCCCTGATGTTATACCATTCCAGCCTTAATCCGTATATAAGCCTTTTCGGATCGCGGGTCAATAACCATTGGGAAAGATTCCTGTCAGCATAATCGAGCTCAGGATAGGGCCACAGGTACCAGCGTTCCGTTACACGGACGACCACGACATTTCCTTCGCGATCAATGCGTATTTCGTTAAACAGGAAAAGATTGATAAGCTGTTTCCGGCTCTGTTCGCGATGGTATTCCCAGTTGCGGATGGTATCACCCTGCCGGAATGTGAGCTCCCGTGTGATAATGTTGGCCTTTGTCCGTTTATTGCCTGTAATGATGATGGTGTCTACCGTAAAAAAACTGTCTGCGAGGTTTTGGGCAAAATTTGCCTGCGTGACACAACACAGAATTATCAGCGTTAGATATTTCAATGGCCAGGATTTGTTATCAGATGTCCATATATTTCATCAGGTTTTCATACCTTGAATCCGTATCATCTATAAGATCCTCCCTGTTAA
>CALMKH010000152.1 GCA_937867025.1 uncultured Bacteroidota bacterium
CCCAGGGTATACCAGGTGAAGTGTCAGCGCGCAAAAGCTATGATATGACCGTCAGGGTCCTGGCAATAGGCCACCGTATCGCCCCAATCCCTCGGCATTGCCTTGCTGATTTCCGAAGCGCCTGCAAGAATGGCTGTTTGTAATGATTTTTCAGGGTCATCGACCATGAGGTACAGTTCGCACCTTGGAATGCCGTTTCCCTCAGCAGGGTGTTGCGTCACCGGGCAAAGTATCCGGGCTATTCCACGTTCGGGCATGAGTCCCAGCTTACAGGACGAGGTAAGCAGGAACTCCGTCATTCCGGGCACATGAAGCACCGGTTCACTGCCCAGTATGTTCCTGTAAAAGGAGGCGCTCCGCTCCTGGTCTGACACATACAAAATGAGCATAGGCAATTTCCTTGTGTCGGGGGTGTGACTGTTCATTGCTGCAAAGTAAGGAAGTTTTTGGTATTGATAAACAGTATCGGGCAACGGCATTACCTCGTAATGTATATATAACCGCTATCCTTACCGGGAACGCTTCGCCGGATTGTAAAGTCTATTCCCCAAACGGATACGTATCCGGCATCTGGTGCCCATCAGGCTTGATATGAAGCGGGTGAAGGGCTGATGTGGTATCGAGGTAAATAAAGGCATCATACCGTTCCGGTATCTGGCTTGGCACATAATTGCCCAGGTATTCATACTGCGGGCGGTACACCACTCCTATGGCCCTGTGGCCGATCTTCCGGCGTAGCCTTTTCTTCATTTCATCCGTCATGAAAATAATGCGGTCGCCCGATTGATTCTGATGCAGCATATATTCCCAGCTGCCTGGCAAAGCCTCGGGAATAGCCATGGTCCTGATATCATCTCCCCACTGCTTTCCCGCAGTGACAGTACCTTTATATGAACCGAAACCGATGGCGTACACCCCTCTGTCAGCGTGCTTTTCCTTCACCAGCTGACCGACATTGACCATTCCCTCCTCTGCCATATCCGTTGCTCGCGCATCGCCTATATGGGTATTGTGCTCCCAGATAATGGCTTTTGCTTTCTTCCCGTAAAACCTGACCAGCCTGTCCAGCGTATCCGTCATATGATGGTCGCGGATGTTCCATGATTCAGGACCCGCATGCACCATGGCACGGTAGTACCGTTCAGCATTCACTATTACCTGCGCATTCCATTCCACATTCATCGCCTCTTCCGGGTCCTTTTCATATGTTGCCATATTTTTCCGTATGGAAGAAAGCAGGTCCACAACTTCATCCTCGCACAATGAAGGCACCATCAGGGTGGCCTTTGCGTACGACTGGCCTTCGTCGGCCGAATACGGCTCAAAACATTCCACGGCGTGCATGGCCACCTGCTTGGTCCTGGGGTCTTCATGGTCGAGGAAATCAATAATGGCATCGAGCGATTCCCAGAGGCTGTACACATCCAATCCGTAGAACCCCACCTTTTTTCCAGAAGGTTTTTTGTCATTGAACTTTCTCAGCCATTCAACGAATGCCACCACTTCCCAGTTGGCCCACATCCAGGTTGGCCAGCGGTTGAACGCATGCAGCACATCAAATGCCTTATCGCCCGATTCCGGATAGTTTTTCACATACCTGTTCACCCGGTAACAATCGGGCCAGTCGCCTTCCACCGCTACAAATGAAAAACCTTTTTTTTCAATCAGGGCTTTGCTGATCTCGGCCCTCCATGTATAATACTCATGCGTGCCGTGCGAGGCCTCGCCTACCATGACATATTGGGCGTCGCCTATCTCGTCAAGCAGGCGGTCGATATGTGCGTGTCGCAATTCGATGGAATTGTTGTTTATGAGTTTTTTGAAATCCAGGCTTTCGGTTGACATGATTGGTTAAAAGGTTAAATGAATGGTTATATCTGGCAGTGACGGAAAAGAGGTCTGATCACACCGTTTCCGTCTTGTCTCGGGATCATTACGGCTTCAGCATTTTTACCGCTTCATACCGCGAAGAAGGCTCCTGCATGATTCCCAGAATGATTGCCACAAGCAACACGAGCAGGAGTATCCACATAAAAAGTCGTGACATGACCGGGAATAAGGCAACAGGTTCCCTCATGGTAAATGCGGGAGGATTGTTATGCCCGGGTGAAGGAGAAGCGAACAAAAGGGTCACCACCAGGATAACAGCCAATAGCGGAACCCAAGACACTCCGTAAATGGTGGGACCGGCCGGCATAAGCCAGTATTGGGCTGCAAGTCCCGACAAGAAGAGCACAAGAAAGAACATGATGACCCAGGAAGGCGATACGGCTTTATTCCGGTAGGCCACCACAAAAATGAGAGAACATACGAACGAAATGATAAAAGAGGCAAAGATTTTCATCGCAGTATTTCTGTGTTCACAAAATTGCCCTCCGCCGTTTGAAATGCCCTTACAGGATTTAATGTGAATCTTGCAATATTTGAGGCAATAAGGTGACCGGATCGGTGCTTATGCGTAAACGGGCAGTCTGTATGTACCCCAATGGTGTTCATATCTCAATTATTGGGAGCGCCCCGTGCTATCCAGGCGTCCACCTTTTTGATTGTGCAATCGTCCATTTTGCCGGAAGGCGGCATGTTCTTGCTTCCGCCGGCTTTGTAATTGATGGCGTTCGACAGGCGTCCGTTTGGTAAGACGGATGAAAGTCCCTGGTGGGTTTCAAAGTTGAATCCGCCGCTCGGATTGCCGCTGGTATGGCATCCCATGTTCAGGCAGTTGGCTGCAATAATAGGCCGCACATGGCTGCTATACGTGATCTGCGCGGTATCACAGGATGCGGCATTCGGATACAGTTTATCCGCCTTGTCGTAGTAACAGCCGCCCAGCAGGATATTTGCCATGACAGTGGCACTTAAAAGGTTATATTTAATCCTGCTTCGCCCCATTGTTCACCCATTTTTGAAACCTGTTAATATCGCATACTGAAAGGCTGCCTCCCTGGGGCATAGGCAGGTAACCGGGCATATGATTTAACGACCCCATCAGCCTGCCGTTCAGTGCCACAGTCTTCACGGCATCGTACGAATTGAGCAATACGTTGCCGCTGCTGTGACATCCGAGGCAGCTGGTACTGATGATCTTTGAAATATCATTTGTCCATGAGGCCTTCGCGGAATCACAGCCCGAATTGCAAGCATTGTTCTTTGCGCCCTGCTGTATCCACTTGGCTATCTTATCGATGGCATCCTGGGGAAGAGCTGATTTTGGCGGCGGCGGCATGCGGTTATCCGGATCATTATCAGTGATCACCTCATAAAGCTTGCTGTTGTCCGGGCGGCCAGGCCGTATCTCGCCATTGCTCATGATGTTGCTATAGTTGTCAAGAACTATATCATCCTGGTGTGACGCCGCATCATGACATCCCGGCATCGCACAGTTCGAAATGATCAACGGGAGAATGTCATTCGCAAAGTATACAGTATCGGGACTGCAGATGGCCGACGTATCTACGTTTCCTCCGGTGCCTTTATCTCCTGGCACTACCGGTTTGTGCTCGCATGCCACAACAAGGACGCATATCAGCACAAAATAAAATCGCTGCATAAAAAACATTTGTTATCACAAACATAAGCATTATTTCGTGTGTTTGCAATGATTTATGTCACTGTGTCATACAATTGTACAGAGCCGCCTGTAAATGAACCCTTTTACTGCAAAAAAAATGAATCATCAACCTGTAAATGGCTGTCTTTCCATACCATATTTCTTTCTTTCAGTATTCAATTATTTATCTTTAACTTGCACCATCCCAATGCAGGAGGCAAAACCTGTCCTATACCGAATACTTAGCAACACTGCCTTCCAGGTTCTGCTGGCGATTCTGGCCGGTATATTTCTCGGTCATTTTTACCCTGAACAAGCCGTGAAAATGGAGATCCTGGGAAAAGGATTTGTTGAGATCATCAAGCTGTTTATCCCCCCTATCATCTTTCTCACCATTGTGCTGGGTATCAGCCGTGTCGGCGATCTCACGAAGGTAGGACGTATCGGTATAAAGGCGCTTATATATTTCGAGGTGGTGACCACGTTCGCCCTGGTGATCGGACTGATTGTAGCCTATGTGGTACGCCCGGGTGATCTCGATATTGCAGGGCTCACCGCCAAAGACCCTTCCAGATACACATCCCGGCAGGAAGCTTTCAGCTGGACGGATTTCCTGCTAAACAACTCCACCTTGCGGGTGCTGGTCATCGCCCTCATCACCGGTGTGGGGCTCAGTTTTTTAAAACAACGCCAGAGGGTAATCGATACGCTTGAACGCGTCGCGCATTATATTTTTTTCCTCCTCAAATGGGTTATGTACCTGGCTCCGGTCGGCGCTTTCGGAGGCATGGCATTCGCGGTGGGAAAGTTCGGTTTGCAGACCTTGCTGCCTCTTGCGAAACTGATGATATGTGTGTATATCACCATGGCCCTGTTTATTTTCCTGGTTCTGGGAAGCATTATGCGATATTACAAGATGCGCATCTTTGCCTTTTTAAAACGCATCAAGGAAGAATTGCTCCTGGTACTTGCAACATCCTCTTCAGAAGCAGCCCTTCCGTCCATCATGAAAAAACTCGAAGGCATGGGCTGCAGCAAACCGGTTGTGGGACTTGTTATTCCGACCGGCTATTCATTCAACCTCGACGGCACGTCCATCTACCTTTCGATGGCAGTGATATTCATTGCCCAGCTCTATAAGGTCGATCTTTCCTTCTTCGAGCTTTTATCCATTATAGGCATACTGATGATCACCTCCAAGGGCGCCGCCGGCGTAACGGGAAGCGGGTTTATCGTCCTGGCATCCACACTGACTGCCCTGCACAAGATCCCGGTCGAAGGACTGGCATTCCTGCTCGGGGTCGACAAATTCATGAGTGAGGCGCGTGCCATTACCAACCTGATCGGAAACGGGGTGGCAACGATCGTCATCTCAAAAAGTGAAAAGGAATTTGTGGACGGATCCTGAGCCGTTAATCCTGGAACTGGTTGATCACTTTCCTTTTCCTGCAATAGGCATCGGCAGCCTCTATCAGGCTTACGATAAGGGGATGAGGATTTTCCACACTCGACTGTGATTGGGGAACAAACAGGGTAGCTACAAAAAAATCATTTTCCGTGTGCTCGATGATCCTTACATCCAGGTCCTTATCCAGTCCTGTGACGGACATAGGCTCTTCGTCTATAAGTGATTTAAAGGCCGGATTCAGTCCATACCTGCAATGGTATTGTTCGCGTATGTGTTTCTGTCTTCCGTAACTTTCATAGGCTATAGACCCTTCTCGCAAGATCACTTCCAGGGTCTGTCCTGCAATCACGCATTCCAAAGGCGTGATAAGTAACGTACCTCCGCTTGCATCGTATTCTGCATGCCGCGCATCCTTCACGCCTTTTACATTCCTGGCGAATTCAATGACGGCGTGCTGGAAACCACCGCAAGTGCCTATGAAAGGCACATTATGCTCGCGGGCGTAACGAATGGCAAGCAAAGCGCCTTCCATACTCTTGTACGGACTGCCTGTGGCGCACCATAACAAGTCATATTCCGGAAGATCTTTTTTCTTTACCTTGTCGGTCGGAAGCCATTCCGTCTCAATAGCCAGTGAAAGGGAAGCTGCCGCATGCTGAAGGGCGGCATCCGTGTTGAGGTGGTTGACAGACGCCGGATCGTAATCGCCAATTATTCCCGCTTTAATCATAGGATTGTAACATGTTTATTCCGGTTATTTCAGTATCGCTTATCTAGTATGCTTCTTACCGGCACATGCAAATGTAAGACTGAATTTTTAAATTTCAACAGGAAGTTAAATGATTTGCAACATCATGAGATCAGAAATAGTTTTCCAGTGTCAGTCCGTACGTTATGAACAGGTTGGTTTTGCCTGTGCGGCTGATCGTGTTATAATGACATGCCGATTGGATGCTTAACCACTTTTTCAAGCGGACACCGCAACTGGCCTCCGACCTGACAATATAGTCCTCTTTATATTGCAGCGAAGGCTGGTAAAATGCGGTCCATGAAAATATGAACCGCTCCCTGATCTCTTTTTTTACCTGGACCCTCAGTGAGTTCCGCACAGTGCCGTACTGCTCCCTGCTGCTGTCTTTCAGAATGATGTCGCTATAGTCGTAGATAAAGCCATCGCTGATGTTCAGCAGCGTAGTTTTCCGGTCGATCACATTATATGCCACTCCGCCCCCTGCCTGCAATTGCTGCCTGATCCTGAGCGAGTAGCTCGAAACATAATTCAGCAAACCCCAATAATAGAAATGAGGGAATGTTTTGTAGATGTTCATGTCCAGGGCAGAGGACAGGTCGTTATTGGTAAGTTCTCCATCCTGCCGTCCAAAGAGCCATTTCGTATGGAAATTGTATTTCACGGCCTTTTTCCTGGCGCTGAAGGTCAGGCCGTTATTAAGCAAGCCCGAACTGCTGGTATTGGTTTTGTTGAAGGTGCCGGTGGATGATAAGCCTGCGTAATACGGGGTGCTGTCAGTATATTGAGCGCAAGCGGACGACACAAAAACCAAAAGAAAGATTACCGGACATCGTTTCATGCAGGTACAAAATTACCTGCATATGTTCAACACCGTGTACTGAACCTTATCAGTCGGCAGGTATACAATCAGTAATCCTTGAATATCACAAAAGGACCTTCAAACGCCCCCTGGAATGCAGGTGTGCTGACTTCCAGCCGGTATTCTTTTTTTGCCGGGTTTTTTGCAGCGAATTTCAGCGTACTTCCACTCGCAGTTTCTATTTCCTGCTCTGAAGAATCCAGTGCTTCATCATATCCTACGGCTAGAAATGAGTACATAAGTTTACCGGCACCTTCATCTTCCGAAAATACATAACTGCCATCTTTCGGGGGATTCTGGTCAGAAATGATATCGAACGATGCTGCCTCTCCTTTTCCGGAAAATTCCGTAAAATCGGTCGAATCATACATCACGGTAAAACCGTCTGACAATAATACAAACGAATAACTGTAAAGGTGTTCGTTATAGAACCGCCCGTATACAGTATCCACATAAACAAAATGCTTTGTAAGCTTGTAAGACTTGCCGTTGTGAACCATGACATTGGTCTGGGGTTGTGGCTGTGGCTGTTCTTCAGGGTCTCCGCCTGGTCTGCAAGCAATGAGCAATAAGATAAAAACGGCGTAATATAATATGCGTTTCATGGGTAGAAATTTTTACGCAATATAAGCTCCCGTATCCATTTTGTAAACGTTTTTTTGATCAACCGGAAATTGCCCGGAACTACCCGGCTTTGCAGTTTTCGATCACCTGGTTAAGCACTTTGTTAACCAGCATGATCTCCTCCTGGCTGATACCGGCAAGGGCAACCTGGCGGTTCTGGATGACTACCTGGTGCATATCCTCTATGATCTTTTTGCCCTGGGGCGTTACTGTCAGCAAAACCCTTCGCCTGTCGCTGCCATGCGGCTTGCGGATAATATAGCCCGATTTTACCAGCAGCTCTATCATACGTGTTACGGAGGCGTTGTCCTTAAATACAATCTCACCCATTTCCTGCTGGGTAATGTGCGGGTTCTCCAGGATGCACCTGATGATCAGCCACTGGTCGATGGTGATCTTATAACCTTTCATCCGCAACTGCTTCTGGGCATATATGCGGTAGGTCCTGATCGACTTATCCATGGTATAGAAAATAATCTCGTTAAGTTTCTCCATCTTGGAAAAATTTTCGCAAAAATATATTTAAAATAAGCAAAATCCATAATATTTTTTGCAATCATTTACAATATGGTTTCGTCGGAATTGCATTTTTTTCGACGAATATTTAGTGCGTCCGTATAAAAAACCCCCGTTTTCCAGGTTTTCCGGTTCCGTATGTAACCACGTACCTGCCGTATGTCAACACTTGTTTCCTGAGTATCAAAATTAAGATTCCATCTGCATTTGCACCGCTAATTTTGCATGTATGAAAAACAGATTCTATACGATTATCTTACTTTCAGGCTTATGCATGACCGTATTCCTGGCGGCCTGTAATAAAGAAGAACCGGCCCCAGCCGGCAATTCCAATACCGGCACTCCGTCAAATCCGGTTGTAGCCCTTGAGGACACCCTGTGCAGGAACTGGGAAGTGAAAACAGCCACGCATAACGGCAGCAGCGACCCGAGCTCCGTAGGACTTAAAATGACCATCAACAAGAACGGCACCTACCTTTTGCATAACACCAGCTACCAGGGCACCTGGGAATTCGTGGAGAATAAGACCAAGGTATTACTGGACAAAGCGAGTTCGCAGTATAAGACCACATGGACCATAGTAAGCATGACCGGCAAAAAACTCAACGTCAAATTCAAAAGCCCGTTCACCGGCGGCAGTGTTGAATGGTGGATGGTTGCCTATCAATAATCCCGCGGTATATAATTCCGCATTAAAGCTCCTAGTATGAATAGATTCCCCCTGCGGTTCGCCGTTCGGGGAATTTGTTCTTTACGGGGGTACTACACATACATTGTCTATCGTCTGCAACATTTTTCAAATTTTTTCGCATTAATGAAATAAATATATCCGTAAGCCGTTTATTACAACGTATTAAAGCAGTTGACAAAATCCATTTACCTTTTGTCCGCAAACAGTATTCACGTAGCTGACTCAACTGCTTTACAGGCTAAATCATTAAAACAAGTATTATGAAAAAGAGAATCACCATCCTGACACTGGTGCTGCTGATGTCGGGAGTGGCTTTGGCCATCTGGATCAAAAACAGCCCTTCTTCTAAAGTCCCCCTCCATTCCAATGTCCGTCATAACGATGTGGCGGTAAACGGCTCCAAAACCATCAGGCAGAGTGACACCGGCAGCGTTCAGGATGATCCCGTACTGCACCCCGGGATCATCATAGCCTCCGAGCCTGTCACCTACAAAAACCTGCAGGTGTTCTTCCTTTACGGTCATGCCGAAATTGAAGGTGAAAGGTATGTGACCCTTGACGACGCGCTCAAAGGTAAACTTGTGGTTGTAAGAGAGACCAGCGATGTAAATGAATTGAAACTCGATAACCGGTCTTCGAGCTACATCTATATCAATTCAGGCGATATTGTTCGCGGAGGCAAGCAGGACCGCACCATACAGTTTGATGTGGTGATAGCGCCTAAAACCAGGAACGTCAATCTGGCCAGTTTTTGTGTAGAAGCCGGACGATGGGATAACAGGGGCAATGAATCAGCCCATATGTTCTCAAGCAGTCAGAATGCCTTGTCTTCAAAACAACTCAAAGCAGCGGCCAAGATGTCGCGCGATCAGGGTGAAGTATGGGATAAAGTAAAAGTGTACCAGGACCAGGCTAATGAAAACATTACGAAAAACTATAGTGGACTTGGTAAAGTGGACGTGAAATCAGATATATCCTCCAGCAGCCTGCAGCTCACCCTTGAAAACAAGAATATCAGGAACATCAATGGAAAATACCGCCAGCATATCCTCGAACATTTCAGGAACCGGAAAAATGCCATCGGTATAGCCTGCTTCATAAACGGAAAGCTGGCATCCATTGATATCTTTAATAATGAGATGCTGTTTTCCGACCTGCTTGACAAAATGCTGAACTCCGTGATTGACGAAGCCATCAGCGAAGATATTGTTAAGAACTACAAACCTGCGGATACTGCCAATGTGTATGGGTTTATCAGGCAGTCTTCACGGCTATTGTCTGCCGACAAAGTGAACAAGTCGACCCTCTTTTCAACCTACAAGACAAAAGACCATGTGATGCTGTTTGTAACGGATGACAGGGACCAGGGAAAATGGCTGCATAAGAACTGGCTCGAAACGGACGATGATCCCGACCAGCGACAATTGATGAACTCGTACCAGGATGCCATCAATGAGATAAGAAATCCATAACGTGTGAAAGATTTCCTTGCGTCCTTAGTGACTTTTCTTCATAACATAGTGAATGATCACCAGACCTGAAGAGTATGTCTTTGCCTCTGTCAGGTCAAGGTGTATCCGCCCGCTGATGCCACTGAACAAAGGTTTTCCGCTACCCAGAAGGATAGGATGAACTGCCAGCGACAGTTCGTCTACCAACCCTTCGTTCATAAGCGAAGCCGTCAGTTCAGCTCCACCGAACAGCCAGATATCACCACCCTCTTCCCTCTTTATCTTTTCCACTTCTTCAGTGATATTCCCGGAGACAAGCGTCGCCCCTTTTTTAACGGAACTCAACGTATTTGAAAATACATATGTTTTCATCTGCGGTATGCCCGCTCCGCCTTTCATGTTTTCAGTCAGCTGATACGATTTCCGTCCCATGAATACCGCATCAATGCGCTTGAAAAAAGCCGACATGCCGTAATCCTGGTCGGCAAAACACCAGTCGAACTCACCATTGGGTCCTTCGATAAAACCGTCGAGACTGACGGCAAGGTTTAATACTACTTTACGCATATTTTTTTTTAGGACAAAAGTAGGAAAGCAAAAACCTGCAGAATTGTAAAAACCGGACATCAGCAGATAACCACGCGCCTGCCGCTTAACAGCTCGCCCGGGGTGAGTCCGGCGAACATCCTGTATTCATGAATAAAATGAGCCTGGTCGTAATACCCGCTTTTATAGGCAATACCGGTAAGATTGTCGGAAGGATAGTCTTTAAGGTTTTTTAAGGAATGAATGAACCTCTTCATGGAAGCGTATTCTTTCGGGGATATACCGACGTACCTGATAAAATACCGGTTGAGCTGGCGTTCGCTATTGCCTGTATCCCGGGCCATATCCCTTACAGATATCTGGCCCTTCATTCGGTCGACCAGGTCGAGTATATGCTGTATCTGGCCGCCATGGCTATTGCGCTGCAATTGTCGCAGCAGGAAATCCTGCACCAGCCGCACCTTGCCTGCTTCACGTGCTTCCCCGGCGATTTGTTCCTCGAGGTCGGAAGCAGCTCTACCCCAAATGTCAGAAATCCCAATGGACGAATCGGACACTTCCTGCATGGCTACGGGAAAAAACCGGTATGCCGCACCTGTTTGGAAGCAGAGGGAAATAAACCGTATTTCAGGATTCATGCTGACATCAAGATACCTGCGCATTCTGAAATTGGCAAAACTGCCGAACGTATTGCCTGTCACTGCATAATCAACCGAAGCTATCATGCCCGGATGACAACTGATAAAAAGCTCGGCACATGTATCGGGCAGCACCCTGAAAGAGGCATTCCCGGCCGGGCCGCCATCCATCACGCATATCATTTTGACATAAGGCTGGAGCTCAGGGATAATATGGTAGAACTGTATTGCCATCCCGTATGCAAGTACGCATTTCCCGTTTAAAATAACAAGCGGCGGTTCACATCTTTTCTTTCAGCTCTTCAAGCAATGGAATCTGTGCCGCCTTGATCTTCTGTTTTGCCGTTTCAAGATTCATCCACTCCCCTTTGTCCATTTCCGGGAACTCCCCCTGTTTGCCTGACTTAGGCGGCCATTCCATGGTAAATGCATTGCTTTTCAACTGTGCCGGATCGACATTTCCTTCACAAGCCCAGGCTTTTACACGTTTTCCGCCTTTCTGGACCACAGGTGACAGTTCAATAAAGGCAGTATCATTCCTGAAGATATCAAAACCTGTCTCTTCGCCAAACTCGCGCTTTGCGGCCTCCAGAGGCTCTTCATTATCATCGTACTCGCCTTTGGGAATGCTCCATGCATCGAGGTCCTTTTTTACCCAGAACGGTCCGCCCGGATGCACCAGAAATACCTGCAATTCACCTTGATGTTTCCTGTATAGAAGAATCCCGGCACTTTGGTTCGTTGCAGCCATATTGCAAAATAATGTAAATTCATTTTGGAATGCAAATGGATGACGACATGGATTTGCTCTCTACTTGGTCGGTGTTGGTCACCGACCTATTCCGGAAATTGTCTGGATGAAAAAAGCAACGACACTTCAAGGAAAAAGACGAACATTTTTTTCCCATTCCTCCGGGCTAAAAAGCATAAAGGGACTTTTTGAAAACCATTAACCTGT
>CALMKH010000153.1 GCA_937867025.1 uncultured Bacteroidota bacterium
CTTTTAGATATCGATTCGTTAAATCGGCACTGACAGTTGCATAAATGATGGTCGTTTCAATCGATGTATGTCCAAGATAATTTTTTATTACCGGAAGAGGAATCCCTGATTCTAGCATATGGACTGCAATTGAATGTCGGAAAGAATGAGGTGTATAATGCTTTTCCGGAAACATGTCCAGGTTTTGTTTTTTTGCCAGCCTGACATATTTTTTAACAATACCTTCTATGCAGGAAATACTAATATGTTCATGTGTCTGGCTTGAAAAAACATATTTGTCCAATTTGTTTGACAAGCCCTTTGATTTTAAGTGAAACAGCAGAAGCTCTGCACATTTGTCCGGGATGGTAACAATGCGGCCTTTGTTCCCTTTCCCCACAAGCTTGATGGATGTTTTCCCATCAATACGAATGTCACCTACGGTTATATCACATAATTCCTGTGCCCTTGCACCGCTTGCATAAAGCACACTCAGCAATACACGGTCTCTGGCAGATGCTTTTGTGGATCCATCCGGAAGCTTGAGAAGTACGGAGACTTCCGTCCGGGTAAAGTAGATAGGAGTTCGTTCAGGCTTTTTCTTTTGTGGAACAGCGGAAACATCTGTATAAAACCGTAGTGCAGAAGAAGAACATTTATTCATTGCATAACTCGCAAAGGATGAAAGCGCCGAAAGCCTTTGGTTTCGGGAACTTATGCTGCAGCCTCTTTTTTCTTCCAGCCATGCAAGGAATTCTCCGGTAACAGTCCCTTCAAGATTTTTAAAATCCACTTTTTCTGGGCATGTCTGTTTTTCAGATGCCAAAAATTCAAATATAAGTTGAAACGCATATTGGTAAGAGCGGATCGAATTCGGACTGAGTCCCTTTATGATCGGGAGGTATTCCGTGAAGTATCCGGATAATACTGGCAAGAGCTCGTTTTTGTGTTTTCTCATGACCACACCTCCGGAAAAATTCCCTCCGTGTAGTCACTGATCGACTTATGGGCTTCTGAATACAACTCATAGGAAAATCTCAGATATCTGTCCGTTTCCATTATATTTGCATGTCCTAAATAAGTGGAAAGTATCGGCACAAGTTCATTTAATGAATCGACCGTCTTCTTTGACTGTCTGAATGATTGGAATACAAAGGTGTGTCTTAAACAGTGTAGACATGGACCTCGTTCGTGCATTATTTTCTTGTAATAGTGGATTCCTGCTTTATTCAGAATTACAGAGAACCATCTCTGGGCCCAACTGTCGCTATAAGCCTTGCCGTTGTTGGAAAATAAAAAGGCTTCTGTTATTTGTATGATTCCAATACGCGCACAATAAGCAGACAGTATTTCTGTCATGGATGGCTTCAAGGGAACAAACCTTTGCCGATTTCTTTTGGCTTTATTAATGATAAGAGTCCCTTCTTCAAAATCGATATCACTTACTCGTAAGTTTAGCGCTTCATTCAAACGCAGACCACAGGTGTACAGTAGCCTGACGAGAACAGGAAACCCAATCGGCGTATCAGATCCTAAGCGTTTTAATGAATAGATCAGGTTGTCACTTGCATCGATAATCCGCAACAATTCATCATCACTGAAGATATACGGTGTATATGCCGTCCCGCGGTTACGCGAAAATGATGGAATTGTACAGTGAATTTCTAATGACTGTAAATAAACCGAGAAGCCTTTTAAGACCGAAAAACATTTCTTTTTAGTTGCATGGGCAACCTGAAGCGTAGATATCCATCCCGTGATGTCTGCCTCATTCAGGCTTTTTTCAGATTTGCTAGAATCGATAAGATATTTATCCAGCCCAGCAAAAGTTGTTTCTATGTGGGAAATATACTTTCCTGCATTTTTCTGGAGAGCAATGTATGAAACCATCTCATTATTCAATGGATTTGTGAAAATTCTCATTTCCACACACCTCCTGAGAGATATACAGCAAATTGACCGGATGGCTTTGGACACCCAAGCGCACACGATCTTAACCTATTAAAATCAATGGCTGCATAACGTTTGGTGGCATTGGGATCCTGATGCCCCAGTATCTTCTGCACTATATGGTAAGGAACATCATTATTGACAAGGTGTGTAGCCAGACTTGCACGTATTGCATGAGAGCCACGTTTTCTTGAACCAATAATTACACCACTTTTCATCAGATGTGTACAAGCGATTGACCAGATTGAGCTGCGTGAAAGCTTTCTGTAGGGTGCTGAACTACGAATAAAGATATATTCACAGTCAGAATCAGGCCTTCCATTCTGTATATAATCCTGCAGCGCCTCAGACACTTTGCCTAACAAATTCGCCTGATACATGACGGATGTTTTTGACTGCAAGAATGCCAACCGTCCATCACTGATTTCTGAAAACTTCAAAGATGAGATATCGTTCGCACGAAGGCCGTAGGAAACAGACAGTGCCATGATAGCATAATCACGTTTCCCGGTCCCGGAAGTTCTTTCAATACCATTCAGCAATTGGATAAGCTCTTCTTCCGTATAAATGGAAGGCAGTTTTTCCGCGAATGAGTACCGTGGGACTACTTTTGAAAAATCCATTTCAGTAATGCCTGTCTGATGCAAATATTTGAGAAATGGATGCAGATTTTCACAGAACCCCTGCTTCGATTTAATGTTTGAAAATGTAGTGCCTATGTGTATAAAACTTATTGATTTTAAATCAGTGACTGACTGTTTCTCTAAAGATCCGAGAAACTGTCCAGCATATATACATCTGGTTTCAACAGTAGAAGGACTGTAACCCTTTTTGTTCATATATGCCGTATATGAATCAATAACAGGAACAAAAATATTCGGACAAACTGCCAGACGTTTGGTGTGAGTTGTTTCAAATGGCTTGTTTTGTATGTAACCATCCAAACGTCTTATGGCCGTTTTTATATAGCTACACCACCGCTTCGATAATCCTGTCTTCGTCAGTTGTATTTCAAGAAAAAGATGACCGACTGCATGGGAATACTCGGTAACGTCATGATCTTTCATAAATGTGATGACCTTACTTAAAGCACACTGATATGCCGATAAAGTTGAACAGCGATAGCCAATAGCTGTTAACTCTCCCATCATTTGTTCAATAACTAAACTTAGATGTTCTGCGGGTATTGAATTACTCAAAAGAACCATCTCCTTTTATAAAATGTCAGTCCGATAATCGGCTGCATAAGTATTATAAAACAAGATGATTTTTTTTGATTATCCGAGAAAAAAATAATAAATTCCATTAATAATAAGTCTCTTGTAGAACTTCTCGGATAATCATATTTCACGGATAATTCAGATTATCTGAGATCTCAGATAATCTGAAGGAAGTCGGCGGCAAATCTCTGGTCTGAGGTACTCGAACTTCATATAAGGCTAACATTCGTTAGATGAGCTTGCTAAACAATGCGAAGTCCCTACTGCCAAAGGCGAGTGAGAGTAAATGAAGCAGATAGATGGAGAGAAAGATAGCGTTCTTACCCGGGGAGATCTGT
>CALMKH010000154.1 GCA_937867025.1 uncultured Bacteroidota bacterium
TATAATTTTTTATTATGTATATGCGAATTGTTAATTTTTTAAATCATTGCAATGGTAAGTAAATTCGGAATACGCTTCCCTTGTCCAGTTCGCTTTCAAGTTCGACCCTGCCGCCAAGGGATTCCGCCTGCACTTTTACCATGCTTAATCCCATTCCTTTTCCGGGGACAGACGAGCCCTGTACCCGTGCGTACAGATCGAAAATCTTTTCACCGTGTTTTTCAGTATTAATACCAATACCGTTATCTTTAACAGACAGGCAGACAAAACGGTCTACCGTGGAAGTGCGCACCATGATCTCAAGTGGCCTGACCGGCTCCCTGTACTTGATGGCATTGGAAATCAGGTTGTACATCATGCTATACACGTAGCTCTTGACTGACATGATATCTTCGGCCTGACTGAAATCACTGATGATCTGTGCCTTGCTTTCCTTCACCTGGTTTTCGAGGACCTTGGTAATAAGCTTGAATTCATTCCTGAAGATCACTTTTTCGTTTACAATATTCTCTGTATCCCCGGTAGTGATAATGGCGTTCATGTCGTTGATCACATGATCGAGGTTATCCACTTCATTACTTATAAATTTGATCAGGGTGCTGTTGTGCTCATTGTCCTTTGTATCTTCGAAAAGGTAGGTCAAGCCCTGTATTTTGGCTATGGGGGCGCGAAGATTATGAGACACCATGAAAGCGAACTGCCGCAGGTTCTTGTTCTTTAATTGCAGTTCTTCCACATATTCCTGGGTTTCCTTTTCAGATTCCTTTTTCTGGGTGATATCGCTAAGGGCGATACATATACCCGACACATTGTCCCGTATCAGCACAGGACTTAAAAGCACTTCATAATAATGAATGGTTTCGTCCTTATAGACGTAGCTGATTTCATATTTATCAATTTCTTTGTTCAGCACCTTTGCCGCTTTGGCCATTAAAGGTCCATGGCGCTCGGCCGGATAATAACTCAGGTAACTGTCGCCTTCGCGCAACTCGGCTTTAAGCGCATTTCCTGCCCATTCTTTTGCCATCGGGTTGAAAGAAAGCACTTTCAGTTCTGTGTCCAGGAGAATATAACAGGTCTTTGTATTGTCGAATATCGTATGCAGGTTGGCTTCGGAATGTTTGAGCGTTTCTTCGGCAATCATACGCTCGGTAACATCCTGAAGGATACCGTAGATACGGATCGTTTCACCTTCCTTATTAAAAATGCAGCGTGTCTGGGAATGAATGATCCGTATACTCCCGTCCGGCCTCACGATCCGGAATTCATCGTCGATAGGCTCCCTGTTAACGGAAGGATCGCTCAACTTTCCCATAACACACTGGCGATCTTCCGGATGAATGAATGAAGTAAATGCCTCTAAACTTGCGGGGTATTCGCTGTCCACACCAAACATGACCCTGATGCCATCCGACCAGATCACATTGCTGGTTATAAAATCAACGTTCCAGTTGCCGACCCTGGCCATTTGCTGGGCTTCATCGAGCAGCATTTTCTTTTCGACCAGTTCTTTCGTCCTTTCGCGGATCTTTCTTTCAAGGTTTTCATTAAGCTCGAGTATTTTCTGTTCACTGAGTATCCGTTCCGAAATATCCCAGTTAGCGCCTATAAGCCTTACCGCGCGGCCGGATTCATCACGCTGGACAAGGCCATTTGCAAAAATATGATGGATAGAGCCGTCCTGCCAGACAATACGGTACACCATATTGAAGTCATCCTTCACCTTAAGCGCATTTGCAATGACACTTTTACGCATGTTGCGGTCGTCAGGGTGAACCAGTTGTTGCCAACTCCTGTAATCGGGCCTGAAGCTTTCGGGATCAGCGTTGAATATCCTGAACATTTCGTCGTCCCACACCATTTCACCGGTGGCCGTATCAAAATCCCATATGCCTATTTTGGCCGCCCGCGTAGCCAACTGCAGTCTTTCGGTCACCTCCATGAAGGCATTGTTCTTCTCCTTTATGTCTTCTATGATCTCATTTTTACTTCTTTCAATATACCCGGCCTGAACAGTAACCATAAAAATGCCGAGAACGGCGGTCAGGAAAAAATCGAAATCAATAATACTGGGATCGTTGCCCAGAAGATCATAATTGACCCAGCTAGTGTTGCGGTTGATATAATAGAACAGGGCGAGATGGAATAAAGCCAGGCAGGCCATTACCATTCCGCCCTTTTTGCCTATCAGCATATAGGCCAGCAATATGATGGCCGGAATATACATCATTGTCGAATTCCTCAGCCCTCCGGACCTGTAGGCAACAATGTGAAGCATGGTATAAAGCAGGCCGAGCAGCATTATACTAGCGATTTCCTGGCGCCTGTGCAGGGCGAAACAGAGGTAATTGATGGAAATGGCGATGAAAAGCATGGTCACCAGAACGAGCACCCTGGCGTTCATGGCATCTATGGTAGTGATCTGTATGAGAAAAGACGTATATACGATAAGCGTATAAAGCGTTGCGAGCTTGAATAAATGGAATCTTTGCTTCGCAACCAGATCGCCCTTGCCGAGTGACTCCTTGATCCCTTCCAGGAACAACAACCTGCTGAGTCTTTTCATTTAAATAGACAGTTTCAAATGATGGCCTTTAATAATTGACGTTCGGTTATCTGACTGATGCGTTTTTGACGTTTCGGCTTTTGTGTGCAGCGAAAGTAAATATTTGTTGTCAATATGACAAGGATTTTTGGAAAAAAAATCAGGTTTTTTTATGTTACTAAGTATTTATACTCAATAACTTATGAAAAAAACATGCCCAGGTAAAACTTTTTTCCGCATCTTACGTATATATCCTTAACTGCAACACTCATACACATGAATACACCTGAAACGGAAACATTAAGATTAACAGCCATGCAGCGCTATCTCGATTTTTCTTTCGAGCGCGACAAAAGTTTAAAGGATATCGTGATGCTGGCCTCACACATCCTGGAATCCCCGGTATCGCTTATCACGTTAATGGATAAGGATGTACAGTGGATCATCACTAATTATGGCATTGAGATAGACAGTATGCCGAGGGAAACATCCTTTTGCACGCATTGTATCCTGGGAGATGAAGTGATGGTAGTGGCGGATGCACTCGAAGACGACCGTTTCAGGGAAGCACCGCTGGTGAAATATGCCCCCAATGTAAGGTTTTATGCCGGTGTGCCGCTCAAATCGAATGATGGCTATAACGTTGGAACACTCTGCGTATTTGACAATAAACCCAAATACCCCACGGCGGAACAGTTGACCTGCCTGAACGCGCTGACGCAACAGGTGGCCAACACCATGGCACTGAACATGAGCATGGAGCTGCTGAAAGAAAGCAGTTCGCAAATTGAGTCGCAGTATGCCGCTTTAAGGAAAATAGCCTATGTTCAATCGCACGAGGTACGCGCACCGCTGGCCAATGCGCTGGGGGTTATGGGGCTAATAAGGGACGAAAATTACGAAGCCGGCAAGGAATATCTTCAGATCATGGAAAAATCGTTAAGGCAACTGGATGCCAAAATCCATTCCATTGTCAGAGCGGCGAACCTGCTGAATTAACAGATCGCAAGGGTTTGCGCTTTATCGCACATATGTCCTGATCTTGTCAAGAACAGTTCTGAAATCTTCCGGCAATTCCACTTCAAAGTGTACCGGTTTTCTTGTTTTCGGATGTATGAATCCCAGTGTCCTGGCATGAAGAGCCTGGCGGGGCATGATATTAAAAAGATTTTCAATGAAATGATCGTATTTAGGCAGGCGGCTGTGTTTGACGATCTTTAATCCACCATATGCTTCATCGGCAAAAAGCGGATGCCCGATATGTTTCATATGTGCCCTGATCTGGTGTGTGCGGCCTGTTTCCAGGGTACATTCCACCAGGGTGCAGAAACCGAACCTCTCCAGTACTTTATAATGTGTTACAGCATGTTTTCCTATGTTTTCATCGCTGAAAACCGCTGATAACCTCCTGTCTTTAAGATCTCTTGCGAGATTACCCCTGATAGTGCCCTGATCCTTTTCCATGTCGCCCCAGACAAGCGCGTTGTACACCCGGTTGATGGTATGGTCGAAAAACTGTTTGGCGAGGTAGACGAGCGCATCTTCCGATTTGGCTATAAGGATAATACCGCTGGTGTCCTTGTCGATACGGTGAACCAGCCCCGGCCGCATGTCATCGGAATATTTGGGTAACTGCCGTATATGATATAAAAGGGCATTGACCAGGGTGCCTGTATAATTGTTGAACCCTGGGTGCACTACCATTCCGGCAGATTTATTGATCAATATCAGCTCATCATCCTCATACAGTATGTCGAGCGGGATATTTTCCGGAATAAGCTCAGGGTTTTTGGGTGGATCAGGCAAAACTACTGTAACAGTATCCCCTGGCTTCACCTGGTAATTGCTTTTTGACACTTTGCCATTCACCAGGATGCTGCCGAGCTCAATCCCTTTCTGGACCCGCGTACGGGTGGCGTTTTCTATGCGCATGGTGACAAACTTGTCGAGGCGCATGAAGGTTTGCCCCTTGTCCGCAACAAAACGATGATGCTCAAAAAGGTCCTGGTCTTCCTGTAAATCTTCAGAATTCAAATCAGGTGGCAAAGGTAGAGCTTAAGAATAAAATTTGAGAATTAAGTTCCAAAATTGTTATTTTCGCAACCTAAAATTAAATTTATGGCACAAATCACACATCAAATTGCCCTGGGAAACTTTTATCACCAGATACAGTTTGCGCTTGATCACTACAAGTCGCACGGTCTGAAGGCGTCCCAGTTCTCTAACATCATCATAGGAGGCCTCGGAGGCTCGGGAATAGGCGGCAGGATAGCAAGAACTTATTATGCCGATAAAGGCAGCATACCTATAGAAGTGTATAGCGATTACAGTCTTCCTGCTTATGCCTCTTCAAAAACGCTTTTTATACTTAGCTCCTACAGCGGCCTGACAGAAGAGACCCTGTCCATGTATGAACTGGCGAGGGCGCTGGGCTCTACCATTCTCTGCATTTCTTCCGGCGGGACGCTTATGCAATATGCCAGGGAAAACAAGCTCCCATTGTATGAAGTTGAAGGAGGGTATCAGCCCCGCATGGCCCTTGGATTCTCACTTACTTATAACCTGCTGATACTTGGTGAGCTCTTCGGGTTGAACGTGAGACCGGAACTTGAAAAGACGGCCGATATTTACCGGAATCAGGCAAAACACCAGGATGAGGCTAGGGCCATGCTCGATCATTTCAGGTCGAAGGCCGACAATAAATTCGTGATCGTTACTGATAATGCAACAGAAGCAGTAGGCACAAGGTTCTGCCAGCAGATACAGGAAAATGCCAAAGTCGAGGCCTTTATC
>CALMKH010000155.1 GCA_937867025.1 uncultured Bacteroidota bacterium
GCATCCCTGAAACCAAAACTTGTCCCTGTTTTCCATGCTATTTTCTGCGAACTGGCGAATGCTTTCCAGTTGCCGTCTTCATCCGGCCTGTTGACTTCGGACATGGCTTCAAACATGGCATGTATGCACGCTTTGTCAATCGACCTTCCAGCCTTTCTTTTAATATTCGCAGTGATAAATCCGGCGCCTTTTATCTCCGTTCCTCTTAAGGACTGGGCCAGCGATGCATAAGCGCTGTTCAAATCCCATAATCTCGTTTCGGCGCCTCCAAGGATGAGGGATAAACCATAATGCTGTGCCGGTTTATTCAGTGTGGTGATGCCCAGGCCTTTCAATTCGTAGTGAAATTTTTCCATTCCATATTCATTCAGCAATCTCACAAACGGAACATTCAGGCTTCTTGATAACGACTGGCTTGCCGTAACTGCCCCGTCATATTCAAGACTGAAATTAGCTGGTGCAAAACTCCCGAAATGCGTTGGCACATCCAGCAAAAGGGAATGCGGGTTAATGATGCCGTCCGCCATCGAATTAGCATAAAGGAAGGGTTTCAGAATGCTCCCGCTGCTTCTTGGGGCCATGATACAGTCCACTTGCGAACCATGTTCCTTTTCCTCCGTATCCGTATTGCCAATATACGCCAACACCTTTCCGGTTTTCACAGATGTAATGAGAACGGCCCCGTTATAGATCCGGTTCTCCCGCATCTTCAGGGTATGCTGATCCAGCATGTCTTTGGTCTTTTGCTGCAGGGCAAGATCAATGCTGCTTTGAATGGTTTGTCCTATGTGCCCTTCCTTGACCAGACGCATCAGGAGATGAGGTGCGTGGCGCGGTAATGGCAGGGGTTTTTCCGGCAACGGTTCCATCAGCGCCAGCTGAAAAGACGTTTCATCAAGCACACCGATATCTTTCAACCGTTTCAGCAACCTGTTGCGCTTATCCAGCAGGCGTTTATGATTCTTTCCCGGATAAATAAGCCCGGGAGCATTAGGCAATACTGCGAGTGTCGCGCATTCCGCCCAGCTCAGCTTTTCGGGACTGCGGCCGAAATACCGCCAGCTTGCTGCCTCAAGACCAACAACATTATTTCCGAATGGAGCATGTGCAGCGTATAACGATAAAATGTCCTTTTTTGTATAACGTATTTCCACCCGTGTGGCCAGTAACATTTCAAGCACCTTTTCACCAATTGTGCGGCGCGGATTCTTTTTCATGATGCGCACAAGCTGCATGGTGATCGTACTGCCTCCGCTGACGATCCGTTTGTGTTTTACATTCTGAATAACGGACCGGCCAATGCCCCTGGCGCTTACTCCTATATGTTTGTAGAATCGCCTGTCCTCGAATTGCAGGAGGCAGGTTTCAAATTTACGGGGAACGCTGTCGCCGGGTTCAAACCGCCACTGGCCGTCATCTGCAATTTTTGCGCCCAGCAGATTCCCCTTTTCATCCAGCAGGACCGTTGCCGTCGGATCACTGAAAAGATGGTCGGGCAAACACCTGATATACCATATGATAAAGCAGATAAAACAAATAACAAGTCCCTGCCTGATATGACGTTTATGTTTTTTCAGAAAAGATCTTATATTATTTCTATTTTTGGACATTTATTTGTTCAAATGTCCTGTAAAAACCGAAATAAGAATCGACGTTCTATTATTCGCAGGATATGTTACGGAAACCGGTTTCGGGATTTGATTAAACGAACCCACCCCAAACTCGCCCTGCTGTGTTTGTTTATACTGTTCAGCGCAAAATTTCAGGCGCAGCAGTACAATTTCAAGAATTACTCCGTAAGGGAAGGCGTGGCCCAATCGCAGGTGTACAGCCTGATCCAGGACAGCCGCGGTTATCTCTGGATGGGAACAAGGGGTGGAGGAATGACGCGTTTCGATGGGGTCAATTTTAAAACCTATACACAAAAGGATGGCTTGAACAACAACTATGTTTTTTGCATCAGCGAGGATGCGAAGCACAATCTGTGGATCGGCACGAACAATGGCCTGGCACATTTTAACGGCATAAAGTATACGAAGTACCTGACACAGGAAAACCCGCAATTATGGATACTTGATATCGCATTCGATAAAAAAGGGAGGAAATGGCTGGCCACTAACCAGGGTGTGCTGTTTATGGAAAACGACAGCGCACGGAATATCAGCCTGGAACTGAATGATCCGGTCACCATGATCAACACCATCTATGCCGATGAAAAAGGACAGATTTGGTATGGAAACGCCATGGGGCTTAGCAGGATAACAGAAACAGGCAAAGGTTTCATGCAGGAAAAACTATACAGGACCAAAAATCTTCGGGTGCCGGTAAATGCAATCTCACAGGACAGTCAGGGCAGCTTGTGGATCGGTACCTATAATGCAGGGTTGTATGTGTACGCTCATGATAGTTTCAGCCGGATCGGCCACTTTCCTGAACTTGATAAACAAAGCGTTTTTGACATCTATTTTGACCGTAATGGCAATGCATGGCTGGCAACGCTAAACAAAGGGGTCGCACAGTATCATATAAACTCTTCAACCCTCAGCTGGCTGGGGGAAAACGAAGGCTTAAGCAACAACCATGTGCGCAGCATATTGCAGGATAAAAGTGGAAATTACTGGTTTGGGACTTCGGGCGGCGGGGCCTGTCATTACTTCGGAAAGCAGTTCACCACTTACGATAAGAGTTCCGGACTGGGGGGCAATTTCGTTTACAGCATTTTCCGTGATAGCAGGAAACGTTTACTCATAGGCACTTCGGATAAAGGCCTTACTGTGTTAGACAGCGGGAAATTTAAAACATATAATGCCATTAACGGGTTTTACGATATTAAAATCAAGGCCATATCTGAAGATCTTTACGGCAATGTGTACCTGGGAACAGAGGCAAATGGTCTGTTCATGTACAATGATTCAGGTTTCTTCGCAGTGCCGGGATTCTCTAAAAAATACGTCCGGGCTATTGCCAGGGACAAAGACGGCAACCTGTATGTTGCCACTTCGGGGACCGGAATTTATAAGATCAAAAAATCAGGTGGGGATTCGGGAATTACTCAGTTTACGATGTCTGACGGGTTATTGAGCAACCGTATTTCCTGCCTGCATTATGATAAAAAGGGGCAGATATGGTACGGAACGGAAAACCATGGCGTTGGTGTTTTGATAAATGACAAACCTGCCGGTTCAATTTTCAATGCAAAGAATGGTCTGCCCTCTAATGCGGTCAGGTGTTTCACGGAAGACCGGAACGGAAACCTCTGGATAGGAACGGCCGGAAACGGCCTTGCCAGTATTCCGCTTTACCAGGGAGAGTACAAGGTCATACCATTCAACAGGCAGAACGAACTCACATCACTCAACATTTACCTGCTGACCACCGATGGAAAAGATTTTCTTTACGCGGGCACTGAAACCGGGCTCGACCGCATCAGTCTCGACCCTTCGGAAAGAAACGGAATAAGGCACTTCGGAAAAGGCGAGGGTTTTACCGGTATTGAAACCTGCCAGAACGCTGTGTTTAACGATTCCAACGGGACCATCTGGTTCGGCACCATCAACGGTCTTACAAAATATATTCCTGCAGATAAGTACCGCAACGAGAATGCGCCGGTGACTTCCATCACCGATGTGCGCCTGTTCTATGAACCCGTCTCGACCACATCATACAAAACCTACGTTGGCGACTGGAATACCATTGCGCCTCTTGTATTACCCTATGACCAGAACCACCTCACTTTCGATTTTCAGGGTATCAATTTCAGCAACCCTGACGCGGTAAGCTACCAATGGAAACTTGAGGGTTTCGATCCCGATTGGTCACCCGTTTCCAGGCAACGCACCGTCACCTATTCGAACCTGCCTCATGGTGAATATACATTCATGGTGAAGGCCTGTAATGAAGATGGAGTCTGGAACAGCGCACCTCAAACATTTCATTTCAGCATCACTCCGCCTTTCTGGAAACTCTGGTGGGTCATTGCATCCTTTATTGCCACGCTGGCTCTTGTCATTGTTCTTTTGTTCCGGTGGCGTATAAGGAGCATCCGTAAAAAGGCCGCTGAAGCCCAGAACAAGATACAGCTGGAAAAAGAAGTCCTCGAACTGGAACAGAAAGCCCTGCGTCTCCAGATGAATCCGCATTTTATTTTCAACGCCCTGAATTCGATACAATCGCAGATAGGTACCGACAATGAACAGGCGGCCAGGTATTATCTGGCTAAATTTTCGCGGCTCATGCGGCAGATACTTGATAATTCCCGGAACTCGGTCATTACCCTCCGTGAGGAGATCAATACGCTGGAGAATTACCTGCTGATAGAAAAATTCTGCAACGGCGACAGATTTGATTATGTCATTCACGTAGAACCGCACATCGACACCGATTATGTTACCACCCCGCCCATGTTGCTGCAGCCTTTTATTGAAAACTCCATCAAGCACGGACTGAAATTCATGGATGGCAGGCGCGGCATGATCACCATAGACATCAAAGAAAAGGATCATATACTCGAATGTTCGGTCACCGACAACGGGATAGGAAGGGTAAAGGCAGCCGAGCTCAGCAAGGCCAGCAAGGAAACCTATCATGAGTCGGTGGCCCTCAAAGTGACTGAGGAAAGGCTTAACCTGCTAAAAACGGATCAGCCCCTGAAACCGCTTGAGATTATTGACTTGTACGATGAGAACGGAAAAGCCGCAGGCACAAAAGTCATTATAAGGATATCCGTATAGAACAATTCTTTTGCGCTCTTTGATTAAAAAGCTATTTTTGAGATGACTTCTTAAACACATGATAAAGGCCATATTGATAGACGATATTGAGCAAGCCAGGATTACCCTGAAAAAAGACCTCGAAGTATATGCCGGCGACGTAGAAGTGATAGCCGAAGCCGGAGGTGTGGTTGAAGGTGCCAGACTGCTCAGGACCCTCCAGCCTGATGTCGTATTCCTCGATATACAGATGCAGGACGGCAGCGGATTCGACCTACTGGATATACTCCCTGACATCCCTTTCAAGATCATTTTCATTACCGCTTCGGACGCACATGCTATCAAGGCATTCCGGTATGCGGCTATTGACTACCTGTTGAAACCGGTAGATCCCGACGAACTCGTGGCTTCGATTGACAAGCTCCGGCGTGAACAGGTGAATGAAAACGCCAAATACAAACTCCTGAACGAATCACTGAAAAACCACCTGAAGCCTCATACCAAGCTGGCCTTGCATACACAGGAAAAGATCCATGTAGCGGATATACAGGATATCATTCGTTGTGAAAGCAATGTCAATTACACCGAATTCTTTTTCCGGGACGGGAAAAAGCTTCTTGTGACCAAAACCCTCAAAGAGTTTGAAGACCTGCTGACCGATCACGGTTTTTTCAGGGTACATCAATCGCACCTGGTGAATACGAAATTCATCAGGGAGTTCATCAAGGCGGATGGCGGAAGCATTATGATGGCGAACGGCCAGACCGTTCCCGTCTCCACGCGCAAACGCGCCCAGGTGATAGACATGCTGGAAAAGCTCTAGAAGTTTATAGCCTTACACAGAATGACGACCGATGCCTTCCGCACATAATAATGTAAATCCGAAGGTTAAAAAACAAAAACGGCTTTGATATGATCGCCGCCGCTTTTGTCCTAAAAATAAACAATGAATAAAATCTGCAACTCAAAAATATTATCTGCCATACCAGGTAGTGTTCGCATATAGCTCTTCGTTCTCAACTTTACCTGACCGCCACACCCTGGTCTTTCACCACTTCCACCCATTTGCCGGGAATCCGTGCATTGATGCTTTGATCATACATGGCCTCGCTGTACAGGGTTGGTAAATAGTACCGCCCGAGATATGTAGCGTTCAGTTTGACAGTAAAGGTTTTACTCTGTTCAGGGCCGAGGTCGTAATATGAATATACCCTGTCGTCCCTGATATCCTGGTAGCGCGCCTGGTTCAACACCTCATTCTGTTCGTCCATTCGATTATTGTGAATTTCCCAGCCGCTGGCAAAAATCTGGTTGAGGGTCATTTCCTTCAGTACCGTTTTTTTGCTTGGATTCTTGACAGTTACCACAGCCATAAAATCTGTGCCCTGGATTAACTTGTCAGGCTGTATTTCCTGACCTTTCATATCTACATACCTGACGGCAACTGAAAGGTTTTTGCTCGATGCACTTTGATCGCCTGTCATCGGTATCCCTTCCACCAGCACCTTGACATAAAGCGTAGCTGACCCGTTATTGCTAAGCTTAACGATATTGTTGTTGACCAGGTCTTTTTCGGTGAACACTACCTGGCAAATGGATTTGCGGCTCTGATGCCTCACACCCTGCCTGTCATTCACGGCACATGTGAAGTTCATGCCATTGGCATGGTCTTTCACCCCCGCGTATTCAGCCATCGCCAGGAGGTTATAAGCAGTCTCCTGTGTGCTCATCCATCCCTCCGAGTTGAGTGCTTCCGTCACCTCCTTAGCCACGGATTCCGATTTCTCGCGCTCGCCCATCAGGCTCAGCGTTTCAAGAATCATGGCCTTATCACGCGAGTCAGAACCATAGCTGTATGACAACTCGCGGTATGCCGCAACTTTGGTTGAAAGCCCTGCTATAAGTTTTTTGGCTACTTCGGGCTGTCCGGCAAGCTGGTAGGCCGCAGCAAGCCTCCATTTGGCAGCAGGCGACAGGTTCTTCTCTTCCCTCATCCGGTTCATCGCCCCGAGTTCAGACTGGTTGCATAGCGACAGTACGAATAACCTGTAAGCCTGGATAAGCTGGTACGATTCTTCTCCATGAGGGTGCTGGTAGGACGAATTATTGGACACCCAGTTTTTTGCCTGATCCTGCTGGTATTTCACCCACCTGCTTTTCATATTGGCAGGTATAGTGTACCCCAGTTTTTCGGCTTCTATCATAAAGTGCCCAGCATAGTTACTTCCCCATTCGCTGTCCTCACCTTCACCCGGCCAGTAGGCAAAACCGCCGTTAGAGGTCTGGAATGACTGCAGGCGTTTCAATCCCGCCTTGATATGCTTTGAAATCAAATCCGTCTGTTCCTTTTTAAGTTCTGTCAGGTTGCCGACAAAAAGCTGAGGGAATACAGAGGACGTGGTTTGTTCAATACAGCCATGTGGATATTGTATCAGGTAATCCATCCGTTTTTCAAGACCTATGGATGGAATTGATGAAGCTTCTATCACCATCCTGTTCGTGCCCCTGACGCCTCTCAAAAGCATCTTGCCGCTGATGGATTTTCCGGGCGCCACCACATACGCTTCCGCGTCCACCACTTTAGGATTGGCCATCCTCACGTCAATCTCGATTTCCTGGGTTGATACTTCCTGGCCGCACACAGCCACAACCTTTACCCTGGCGATACCGGTCCTCTGGGCTACGTTCAGCTTGAAATTCACCACCTCGTCACCCACCCTGTCGAAATGCAGTTTTTGCTGACTGGCGCCGTCAACCGTCAGCATCTCATTCACTTCGATATCTACTTTTACATCCTTTACATGCTTCTCCATGGCAAACACATCCACTGGAAGAAATACACTTTCCGAAGGACCGAGCACCCGTGGCAGGGTGGCAAGCACCATCAGCGGTTTTTTTACTGCAGCCACTTTATCAGTGCTGCCATAAGCGCCATTGTTTTCTGCTACCAGCATGACGCGCACGGATCCGACATAATTAGGTATCTCAATGCTATGTGTTCTCTTTTGACCTGCCCCCAGGGTAAACGGCCCTATAAACTTCACCATGGGCTTGAACCGGTTAGCTTTTGCGCCCTTACCCTCACTGCTACTTCCATCACCGCCTATGCTCAGCAGCCTGTCAAGCTTTCCTGCATAAGCACCTATGACGGCGTCATACATATCCCATGTCTTTACACCTAAGGCTTCGCGGGCATAGAACCTGTTCCATGGTTGAGGTGTCCTGAAATGCGTAAGATCAAGCAGGCCTTCATCAACCACGGCAAGCGTATAATTCATGGCTTTGCCCTCTTCTTCCGAAACCTGTATGCTGACCCGCGATTCCGGTTTCCAGGCATCGGCCATGGCCAGCATAGGTTTCAGATGTGTTTTCGGATCATCCACCATCACAGGCACTACGCCGTACATCCGGATGGGCAGATCGTTCTTCGTGCTGGCATGTGGCTGAAGTAATGTGACATGTATGTAAGCATTCGGGCTCATTTCCGGTGTGGCTTTGAATTCGTACCGGGTCTCTCCCTGTACTGTATTGATCCAGAACTTGTGCACGACCTTAGTGCCGGTTTCAACGCTTACCAGGGCTTTCCCGCTTGAAGGTGAAGGAAAAGAAAGTTGTATGGTTTCACCGGTGGTGTATTGTGTTTTATCACACGAAAAATTCAGCATGTTGGAATTTTCACTGTTCTTTTTATTCCCCCTGCTCCAGTAGGGCCAGTCGAATGTCACTATTTTTCCTGACTGGTGACCCCCGTTCACATCGCTCACGAGCACCAGGTACCTTCCATATTCCTGGTCGCTGATGCGGAGCTTGTAAACCGCCCTGCCATTCCTCGTGCTGAGCATGGAATCCGCAATGACCAGCGCCCCTGAACGCGCCACATAATCCGACAGGTTTTCATCATCCTGCTCGTACCACCATCTCCATTGCAGCTTGTATATCCTTAACTGCACCTTTTCAAGATCGACTGCTTTGCCTCCGGAAGTCACTGAAGCTATTTCCAGGGTATGCTGTTTTCCGGTTTCCAGAGCCCATCGCTTGGTTTCCGGCGTTCTTATACCCACATAATGCCTGTATGGTGATAAGGGCAGACTGATCCTGTCAATGCTGAAATCCCCGCCTTCCTCGAACACCCTGGTCACGAAATTCGCCCTGAGCATTCCCGGGGCTATCCGGCCGGCAGGGGATACGGCTTTAATGGCAGCCTGCCCGTTAGCGTCAAGATGCCCGTCAAATATGGTGGTGGATTCACTGTAATATTTCTTTACGGGTGAATCGAACACAAAATTCTTATATCCATCAAACCGCGTTTCGGCCTGGTTAAGCGACACATTGACCACCGCTTTCAGGTTGCGAGCTATGGCCCCATGCAGCCATTGCACTCTTAGCTTTCCTATCGTATCACCGTTGCGTGAACTTATATTGTCCTTTTGTATATCGAAATATATTTTCAGCCGGTTGGGCTTAACGGTTTCTATCCTCACCTGCTGCGAAAACGATTTATTTCCCACTCTGGCAACAGCCATGTAATAACCGGTGACAGCATCATCCCCGGTGGCAGTTCTGAAATCATATAACCCGTTGTGATTTTCGGTCTTCGTACACTGGTAAACGATATCACCGTTAGGATCCGTCAATTCAAACTTGACAGGATGATTATCCGGCAGATGCTCTTCCTTATCCTCCAGCATAAAACTCATATAAATGGAATCGCCGGGCCTCCATACCCCGCGTTCACCATACAGGAATCCTTTGATGCCTTTCTGCACCATTTCACCTTCTATATCAAATTTGCTTAGAGAATTGACATATCCGTCGCCAAGTTTCAGGTATCCTTTCTGTTTACCCGAACTGGCCACCATGAGGAATGGTTTCTGTTTAAGCTGGATATCTAGCATGCCTTCCTTATCCGTTATGCCCTTCGCGATCACTTGCCTTGTGTAATCAAAATATTCCACCGTGCAGCCGGCCAGGGGCTGGGCTGTGATCATATCGGTGACGAATGCATGCGACAGTTTGTTCTCATCAAGTTTGTAGATCATTCCGATATCCGAAGCAATGATATTGCGGCTTACAGCTTTTCCATAATAGTATGATTCATCACAGCCGGTGTATCCGTCGCCGCCGTAATAGTTCCAGGATTCATATCCGTCGTCGAATGAGCCATAGCGGTACCAGCCATTCTCATTCCATTCCAGCTCTTCGGCATGATTGACCTCGGAATGTGCGGCCCGGTCTGTAGACACGTTCTGCTCTTCCTCCTCACAATTACAGATGGCATAGTCCTTTTTGAACCGTATGCTTACCCGGTAAATGGAACCCGGATCAGGACGTATCATTTCGCCCAGGTCGATTACATGCGTGTTCCATTGTTTGAGGTTCCTGGACTTATCATAGGTCAGGTCGATCGTCTTTTCGCGTATGACTTTGCCCAGGCGTGTCAGTTCGTCCTTCCCGTCAAGATTGTTTACCTGCAGGAACTGGTGGATATTGTTCTGGTAGATCTTTATCACGCGTACATCCACTGCCTTAAGGCTTATGGCTTCGAAGGGGAATATCAGTCCGCCCGAATTAGGCAGGATGCTGCCATTGCCGAACAGTTTGATCTTGGGTTGCGGTTCCATGAACGTTATAGAATCCCTGAAAGGAGTATTCATATGATACCCTTTAAAGTTTTTAATGCCCTCCGATACCGAGATCTCCCTTCTGCCCTCAAGCCGCTCATCAAGGAATACGCGTACGGTATTTCCCCCGATGGAATATGTAAGTTTGTCTATACCGCTGACGGTAATGATACCATTGAGGTTTTGCCCGTATTGTATCGGATCGCTGAAATGCAGTTCCACCACCTGGTCGTCCTCATCCAGCACCTTTGTTTCGGTCACTTTAAAATCACCGAGCGCGGATATCGCAGTTTCGTAAACCCCTTTGTCAGGCGAATGCACGTTCGCGCCATCCCATTCCAGCTTTAGTTCGCCCTGCGTCTCCGTTCTCCTGATGCTGTCGATATAAAAGTAGAAGTCGGTGTGGCTGCCAGTATGCACCCATTTGATGTTCCTGCTTTGACCGTTAACTATTGCCCGTAATGTTTTCCGCACCTCGAGCGAGTCGGCGAAATCGGAGGTATGCAGGCTGCCGCTGAATTTCTGCCATTCGATGTTGTAGGCGTCATAATGCTCAAGCCCGTTGAAATTTGTCGTAATGTGCTGGGGATAAGACGCGAATTGGAACACGAACTCCTTGTATTTCTTATCTACTTTGGCCACCCGCTCCAGGTCGAAGGTTACAGTGTACAGCTGGTTGGGAGGCAATGGTTCGGACGGGATGAATTCAATGATGCGGTTGTTGAGCCATACGGCCTTACCTTTCAGTGAAGGCTCAAAATCGAAGATATCTTCCACGACCGCAGAATCGGGAATACCCAGCGGATCTTTTTTAATGTCCGCATTCTTGAATGGCTCAGCCAGCTCGATGCGTATATGGTGCCTTCGACTGATATTGCCTGAAGTGTAACCCGACACATATCTGGCATATGCCGGATCCACTTTGATGATTTTCTGCCTGGAATGATTGCAGGATGCGAGTATTATAAGAAGACTCGCAGTAAAGAATAGCGTTGTTTTCATGTGTTGTATCATTTTGATCGGATTTGATACAGCAAAGATTTTCTAAACCCCTCACCTTATATATGAAGCTTTATATTTTGACGGGGCAATTCTATTATGTGCAGCCGTTTGGGAATTAAACGAAACCGGCATCCGGAGTTTTTTTTTTCAGGGGCCTTCACAGGCTGTCCATTATAGCCCTGCATTGCACACCTGCGCTTGCAAACTGCACCTGCGGGGCTTCTGCGTCGCCCGCATTTGCAGGCAAGTTCGCTGTGTCCTTCCGCAGGGGCTGCCATTACCATCCTTGGCCACCGAAGGTTTACCGGAGGTGGCCTTGGCCAGTACATGTTTACCAATGTTTCATTAATCTCACGTATGTTTAAAATGAGGTATCAAAGAGTTGTTACATGGTATTCCCGGATATTCTCGCACTTGACGGCATGGGATAACAAAATACTAAAAACTCTTATATTTGTGTTAATACAGGAAATGCCAATCCTTATCAAGCCTTTACTCCTGATCATTTGCCTGACAAAAGTTACTGCGATTAAAGCAGATATGTGGCAGGACCCCACATGGAAAGACATGCTTGACAATTCGGACGTCATCGCTATGGTGCAATACACCAAAAACGGCAAATTCAGGGCTAGGGCAAAGATTGTAACAAGCTATAAGGGCACTCTTCAAACGGGAGATGAGATCTGGATTTGGGGTTTCAGTAACCGCTACGGTCCTGTTGACAGAATGTACCGGGGAGACAGGTACATTGTTTTTTTGAAATTTGATAAACCCGATTCAAATGGTATTGACTATCTTAATAATGCAATAAAAAGAAGACCTGGCCTAAAAAGATATGCTGAAGCTTATAAGAACGGCAAGACTTATCAGGTCTGGTCGCCTACGTCAGGCGACCTGCGGATCAAAAACAATGAGGTGCAGTATGATTTGGTTGAAACGACATTTTACAAGAACCAGAATTATTTTTCATTAATAGAATTCGAAAGTTTCCTGAGGGAATATCAAGTCGAATCAAAAGCAGAGTTCTGTAAAGGCTTGCTAACCTCTCTCAAGCCTGCAACGGAGAATGAGAAGGATGCCCAGACTCTAATGAAACTGCATTTACTTGGTTATGATAGGTACGATTCTGTTTTCAGAAAATATATTAAGTCAAAGAATCCGGCTTCTAGATATGCATTGGCCATGATCATGGGGAATATCGGAACATCAGAGTGCAAGGATATACTGAAAGCCTTACTCAGTGACAGGCATGGCCTTGTACAGGGAGAAGCTGTAAGGCAGCTAAAAAAAGTCCTGCCTTCCGATAGTATTGCCCCTTTACTCCTGGCACACCTTGTATCTCAAAATGAAAAGCATCAGCGGCATTCAAACATTATGAATCCGGTAGCCAACATAGTTAATGATGGTAAGTTTGAAATTATAAAGGCTCTCGGTGAAATGAAATATAAACCCGCTGTTCCTCAGCTGTTGTTATTGCTTGATTTTGATGACCGGGAAATTTTTAATGTGGTATCTGAAGCATTAATGAATATTGGGATGCAGGATTCTGCAACAATTACATTGCTTCTGTCAAATTATAGGTATTTTCTCCAAGCCAAAGACAGTATGCCGGAACCTACGTATAGATACCGGAATTACAAATATATTGAAACATTTGCCTATCTTAGGATCAACGAAGCCAGGCCACTGATTTATCAAACAATTTATGAGCGGTGTGGGCTTAATTATGATTTTGGAAAACATCCAGCATTGTTCAACAAGAAAAAACAGCTCGAAGATTCCTTTAAAGGAATATTTGAGAATAGTTTTGGACAAAAAGGGTATAAACTGGATTATTGCCTCGCATTTATCGAAAACACAAATGAAGTTGCAAGTGGTTTAACACCACAGGTTAAGTATTTGATTGGGGTGACAATTCCTTCAAATAATAATGGCAGGGAACATCGACAATTACTTGGAAGCGAGCTGAAAATTCCCGAAGAAAATACGTATATAAGGTATAAAGACGGTGCATTTCGCGATATGCCTGGATACGATCGTTTCTATGAGAGTAACTTGTCTACCCTTATTGGTTATTTTTCAGACTACGCCTTTGTCGTACCCACCCGTGAGGATGCCATTTTTCTTGAAAAGATAATAGAAAATAAGATTATTACCAACGAATACTATTTAAGAAAAGTCAAAGAAATCATATCTGAAATCAGGAAAAGCCAAGGCAAGTGACAAGCCGTCAATTACAGTACCATCAATCACCTATTCAAATAAAAATTACTTGTTTTCCGGTATTGTTTTCACCGTTTCAACTATTAATCTTTGATGACCAATATAAATCAACCTTAAGAACCCTAATTCAAAATCAGGAAACCTTGCAATTGATATGAAACAAATGAAAAATATCCGGATATTCGTGTGCTTGCTTTTTGCAACTGCCTGTAGTCAGAAAAGCCGGACACAAGCGCAAATCCTTAACAATTGTGAGGCTCTGATCAACGGCAAATGGGTCCTTATATCAACGGTGGTAAACCCGCCAATTAATGGAGGTGATACGGATCTCTTCGGCATCTCCTCAGACTGTATCAAAGATGACACTCTCATTTTTAAACCTGACAGTACCTTGGTTTTTGACAGGGGAAAGCTAAAATGCGCACCGGATGATCCACAGCAAAACACATTAAGATGGAAGCTGAATGGGAATGCGTTGATTGTCGACGGAAAATGTCAAACCATAGAGACCATTGATGCGCATTATTTACAGATGCGCTACACGCAAACGCTCAAGTCATCCGTCCTGCACTACAAAGTAAGATATAAGAATGCCCTTTAGCGTATTCAAAGGTTGCCCCCTACGGGAGAATTTATTAATTAATACCTCTAAAAATGCTGAAAATGTGAGTTTTTTAAATTAACATGTCATTTTTGCCCTTTACAGAGGAAACCCGTGTGATTGTTTTTTCCCCTCCGAAAAATTACGTCTTTTCGCCTATTGTTTACCTGGGAGCAACTCATAATCTTTGCCAATCTATGCTCGTTGGAGCTGCGTGTTTTTTAATGTCGTCTTTACAGGGCTGGCTCTTATAAGGCAGCCCGTAAGGTCGGCTTAATCAGATTAGGTATGTCATGGCGCTGAGCCGCTTAAGCGCCTTAATGTCACCAAATCCTCATATATTGGTCATTAGCCTGTCATACTGAGGTTATGAACTTGTATTCCGTAATCATCCCTTCGTAACTTTGATGCCGGATGAACATTTAAACCATAATCTCATGAAACATTTATCGCTTATGAAACTGAAAAAACTACTTTCAAAAACCTGTATCACGTATGCCATATCCTTATTTCCGGTATTACTCCATGCCCAGAAGGATGTGGTGCCGCCCGTTATCACCTACAGCAACCCGGCGGATACCGTCTGCATACAGATAGGCTCGGTATGGATCATGCAGTACGCCGTGACGGATAACCAGTCGGACAAGAACAGTATCACCGTCAGCATTAACTGGGGAATGAACGGCCCCGTGAATACCTTGCAAAGGCGCATGTATCCTGTAGAAATTGAAGCTACAGATTCAAACGGGAACAAAAGCAAGCTGAAGCTGAACCTGAGGGTGGACGATTGTATTGCCCCGGTGATCCATTTAAACACACCGGATACAATATGTGTCAAATGGAGAACACCATACTATCCGGTACAACCGACGGTGACGGACAATTATTACTCCGGCGGCCAGGTAAGCCTCGTGAGGAAATCGAGCGATGTGAATCCTAACATTATCGGGATTTATACGGAGGTGTATGAGGCCGTGGACGGAAGTGGCAACATTACCACCAGGATCCGTATTGTCAGGGTTGCTGCTGATTGCGATGCTACCGTGGGTGTCTCCGATATCCCAGGCTTACAATTTTCCATATATCCCCAACCGGCAAATGATATCCTGAATGTTCAGGTAGCTGGTGACTTCAACGGAAGTGACCTGAGTGTCTGGTCACTCGAGGGTGTTTTGTTATATCAGGCAAACGTCAGTCAATCCGTAGAATCCATAGATGTTGCCAAATGGCCTTGCGGAATATACCTGTTGCGCGTCGGTAACGGTGAATTTTCACGCACCCGGACATTTATCCTGCAACGCTGAAAACATATAAGAACATGTCTTTCATCAATAAAGGAAGGCAGAACTGTTGCGCCTTCCTTTGTTAGATTCAACTATTAACCACCTACGCCTTTTCCTTCACTGGGCACCCTATGCAGATTAAATCACAATTCCGTATTATTGTGCTGCATATGAAACAGGTCAAATGGATGGGCATACTGGTGTTTACCGTTCTGGGCATAGCATCCCTGTGGTTTTACCGCGAACGGGTGATCTACCTCGACTCGGCCTACTATGCCTTCAGCATGATCAACAAAGATTTTCCTTCAGCTGAACATAACCGCCATGCGTTATACCTATACCAGCTTATTCCCTGGATATTGCTAAAGCTTAACACGCCGGTCACCTTAGTGCTGATGGCATTCTCCCTGTGCCATACCCTGCTGCACGCCGTCGCATTCTACCTGCTGCTGAGAATAAGGCAGTCAGGACTTGCAGCCATTCTTGTCCTGATGCAGGTGATCTCCTACCGCGAATGTTTTTTTCTTGCTGTGAACGAAACCGCCCTGGCTATTTCTGCCTCCCTGCTGCTTGCAGGCTACCTGGAGTATTTCAGGGAGCAGCGTCCCAAACCCCTGACTGAAGGGCTTATTTATTTTTCATGCACGCTGACAGCGCTTTTCAGTCACCCCATGGCCATGATACTCATTCCCTTTGTGATTGTTTACCATCTTATATGGCGATCGTCTGCCAACGTCAGAAAACAAAGCGTTCTTTTGGCTCTGGCCGCCTTTGCCGGTATATTTCTCCTGAAGAAGTTCACAAGCCAGAGCAGCGGGTATGAGAATGACCTTTTCGCCCAGTTGGGCAGGACGGGTGAGATTCTCGGGGATTTGGGAAACGTGTATAGCTTCAATTTTTTCTTCGGCGAATTCAGGATCAGGTCGTATTTCTTCACCATCTATATAGTTCCCCTGGCTATTGCTATATACTGCACCGCGATGCTCATCATCAGGCGGCAGTACCTGCTTTTAGCTTTTTATATGTGCTCGGTTATCGGGTTCTGGCTGCTGATCGTCATCTTCTTTAATCGAGGCGATGGTAATATCTTCATGGAAAAAAACTTTACGCCGTGGGTATTGGTCAGTGTGTATCCTTTGATCCACCTGGTGGATGCCGGGAGGAGAAGCATACGTATTCCCGCCATGGCAATCAGCACCGGCATATTGCTGTTTTCGTTTTACGGCATGTACCAGGTCACACCGATGTACAAAAAAAGGCTTTACCTGATGGATCAGCTGATTACCGTTAAAAACCCTTCAGGAAAAGCAAAACTGCTGATTCAGGACAGTACGGTGAACCATGATGAATGGCTGGGCATATGGGCCCTGCCGTATGAGACACTGCTGTTGTCAAAAGTAAAGAAGATACCTAACACAACGGCCAGGATTTATCACAATGAGGAACACATTAACAAGGAACTGCACAGGACCGATATATTCCTTGGCGCCGATTTTATCCCGGTGCTGCCTGCCAGCTATTTATTGAATCAAAAACATTTCAGACTCCCCGAAGAAACATATACGCTGATTGAACAGCCTTAAATTCCTGTTAGTATTTATACCCCTGTTTTCTTATTTCTCCTGCTCCCCTGTTCAACTTTCTTCATATCCATATGAGGCTCAATAACGCTTAGCCTGTTGCCTTCAGTATCAAAGAACGACACGAACACACCGATTCCGGGTATCTCTTCAGGTTCTCCCAACACTTCACCACCCGCCTTTTCAATCCGTTTCATGGCATCCCGGACGCTTTCCACACCGATTACAAGTGAAGGAACCTGTGCAGGCCTGCTTGCATCCCTGGTATAAAAGCCGCCGTTGATCATACCGATCTTTTTCGGAGCGCCGTTCTTGTCCACCTCATCCGTCGTGGTGGCAATAATGTAATGGCCATGTTCTTCCCCAAGCGTTTCCATTTTCCATCCGAAAGCCTGCTTATAGAACTTGCTGATCCGTTTTGGATCGTCCAGAGGCAGCTCGAAATGCACTACCGGATCCGCTTTCTTTGCAGCTCTTCCCTTAGCCTGCACCGCCTGTGATCCTGAATCGGGTTTTTTCTTCGCCGTCGCTTTTTTGGAAATTGCGGCGCGACTTGAAGATGCTGTCCGTGAATTGTTTTTGGCTTTCATGATCCTATTTTTTCCATTTTATCAAAACACTCCTGCCATCCCTGGATGCAGTCATTGTACATTTCCTGCGGGATGCCTTTATGCCTTAAATCCATCTTTGTCTTTCCATTCAAATCCTCAAATTCGACAGTGACCAGCACGTCATTCCATTCACCCGGCATACCATAATATGAAGGGGAGACGGTATTGCCTTTTTCATCGGAAAAATTGTCTTCATACACGAGTCTTTTCTTCGGAACTATCTCAAGGAAGGTCCCGGTTGACCAGAAATCCTTGCCATCCTTCGACCGCATGCATGCCAGGGTTTTGCCTCCGACCCGGAGGTCGATCGTACATTCCGGGCAGGTGAAATCCTTCGGGCCCCACCATTTTTTAAAACTTTCAGGTTCGGTCCAGGCCTGCCATATCCGATCGAGGGGCAGATCGAAGGTCCGGGTTATAACAATATCTTTCGTATTATCCTGCGCAGCTGTGTTGTTGTTTTGTGTTTCCATTTTAACGTTTTTTAAAATTATATCTTTTTCAAAACTAAATTTAATTAAAAAATGAATTTTATATAATTATGCCCTTTACTTGCATTATTCCCACTTTTTTTTCGTGTCCATGCAAGGGCTTCCGGAAAACAGGTCTATATGTATATTCAAATTTTGCAAGCTTAAAGATTAAATATGTAAAGATTCAGACCGGATCGTCCATGATATTTGTTCAACACTATGCCGGATAATGACAGAACCATACACGTAGTTCTTACCGATGATGATGGTGATGACAGGGAACTGTTCAGGGAAGCTGTCGGCAGGCTCGGTATTAAAACGGATCTTCAGACATTTTCCGATTGCGAGAAAATGGTGAAGAGTCTGCTGAAAGATCGTACAGGTAAAACACCGGATGTCATCTTCCTGGATGTCAACATGCCGGGTAAAAATGGCCTGGCCTGCCTGAGGGAATTAAGAGAAGATGTGGAATTTGCCAGGGTACCTGTCATTATGTTCACAACCTCGGCCAGGTTGATCGATATACAACAGGCCCGTAAATTCGGAGCTAATCTTTTTCTGAACAAACCATCAGATTTCAATGAGCTCACAGCTTTACTGAAAAAACTCCTGTCGCCTGCAGGTTATAGAACGCTTGTTACGGCCAATTACTGAGACGAAACCAAGGAAATCTTACAATTTTTAGTTGATATTCTGCAAGTAATAAATTGCTATTTCCTAGTATTTTAGCGTTAGTTTTTTATATGTTATCCGGAGGTTACTCATGTGCGGCTTCATGAATACTTCCATACTGCAGACTACTGTAAAAGAAGATGTTATGAAGGTATTATTGGTTGATGACGATGTGGATGACCTGCAGGCTTTTGCCGCCGCCATTGAATTTCTTAAACTTCCTGTTGAATTGATTTACGCCAGGGATTCAAAACAATTGTTTTATTACCTGGAAACAGAAGCGGATCTGAAACTGGTGCTTCTGGACATTAACATGCCTCTGAAAAACGGCCTGGAATGCTTGAAAGAACTAAAGTCAATCGACAGGTTTAAGGATATTCCGATCATCATTTTTACCGTATCGGTGCGACAAAAGGATATCGACACAGCTTATGAATACAAGGCGCATTATTATGTCGTCAAGCCATATGCCAGGGAAAACTTCTACCAGACGGTTAAAAAGGTGTTTAAGGTGGACTGGACCAGAACGCAACCCATCCCTCCCAAAGATGATTTTGTGATCAATATGGCTTACCTGAAGTTTTAAATTCATTAACTTCTTGACGAAATCTGATAATTTTAATATTTTTGTTAAAACAAAACTCATTTACTATGATAAGACTCCTGCTTTTATCTGTCATATTCACCTGCTTATCTTTTCATTCACCCCACCAGGCCGGCAGTTATATGTTAGTCATGCTCAGGCCTATACCTGCATGTGATGGCAAGTGCAACAATTATGAAATTACCGAATACCCTAAAAAAAGCGCTGAAGAGTGTAAGAAGCAGGAGGATAGCCTGAAGGCGAAATATACCACGGTTCCGCTGCCTTCGTATTATACTGTTGGTCCCGGCGAAGCAGTTATCTATTATAAATACAATAAGTTTGTAACCGACTGCGACTGCAAGATCCGGGGAGTGCATAAATCGAGCTCCGTTGAGCAGGCCAAAACGGAGATGAACGAAAAGATTGCCGCTGAAAAAGCCAAAAAACCCAAGGCATTTCACAATTACGAGGTTACCTCGTGGTGGCCGAGGTAACCCTGAAATTCATTTTCTGTTCACCCCGGCAATATCACAGGACGCCTGGGAATCGTATAATTAAAACCCGCTTACGTTCAGGATTCCCCCGGTTACGCATTTTCCCGAAAGGGAACTGGTGCTGGTGGCAGAGTTAAGGATTGCTGCCTTGATGGCAGACGCATTTCCTCCGTTATGAGCCGCATAAAGGGCAGCCGCTCCTGTTACATGAGGAGTTGCCATAGATGTGCCGTTATAAGAACCATAAGCAGAGGGTGCCCGCTTGTTTCCCGGCAGAGTTGAATAAATCCCAACACCCGGAGCCCCTATATCTACTGAAGATGCCCCATATTGGGAAAAACTGGCGAGCCCGCCTGAGGAGTTGATGGCAGCCACTGCAATAATATTGCTGCTTGAATAACTTGCAGGATAACTTGGCGTCGCATCATTATTGGTACCATTGTTCCCTGCCGCGGCAATAAACAGTATATCTTTGGCGGCAGCCCTGTCTATGGCATCTTTAAGTCCCTGGGAATAACCGCCGCCGCCCCATGAATTATTCGTAGCAACAATATTTATCTGAGCTCTTGTTTTCAGATCAGTAACGTAATCAACGGCTTTGATCGCATTGGCTGTTGTTCCGCCATTCTGGCCGAGAAACTTGCAACTGATCATTTTAAGCGACCAGCATACGCCTGCAACACCCTTGCCGTTTCCGCCCACGCCTGCAATGGTGCCGGCCACATGGGTGGCATGATCATCGTTGGCATTGTCATACGTTGAATTATCTTTATTCGCAAAGTCCCATCCCCATTTATCATCCTTGTACCCGTTGCCGTCGTTATCTACGCCATCGACCGGGTCGTTCGGATTGACCCAGCAATTTGCAGCCAGATCTTCGTGGCTATTCATTATGCCTTCATCGATAACCGCTACATAAACGTCCGAAGAACCGGTATGGCCGTTATTCCACGCTGCCGCCGCAGCGCAGCCATAACTATTGGATGGCGAAGACGATGAGCTGTACATGCCCCATAAGTTCCCATTGGTAAAATATGTATCGTCAGATGTGGCTGAATGTGTATAGATATAATTGGGTTCGGCATACTCAATCTCGGAAGATCCTTTCAATATCTGTACAGCTGCAAAGACTTCAACAGGCATGTGTATAAGAACAATGCCTTCGTCATCCCCTGCATCTTTCATGGCTTTAGTATGGATATGCTCAACGGGCTTACCGTTAACTTTCGCATACACTTTTTCCTTTACTGCCTGGGGCATTCCCTTTTTAAACTTTACCAGCAGCTGATTGGGCACCATGTTTTGACCGGGAACATTTCCCATAGGGACTGATAAATCGGTCATACTGCTGTCGCCTCCCTCGTCAGGAGTAATTACATCCTTCCTGCTGCAGGAAACTATAAAGACTGTTACAAGAAAGAGCAATAAGAAATTCAGGCATAAGCCTTTTGTATATTTAGTGTTCATAAACTTGTTGATTTACCGCAAACTTACTGCATTTGGCGATTTGACAGTATATTTTTTATAATCAATTTCCAATAATTAATATATTTTGATTATATATGACTGATTATCAAGAATATGATTAACCAGAATTCCAGTTATGTTTTTCATCTGAGGTACTTTCTACAATAATACCGAAGAAAACAATTTTCTTTATGAATTGGTAAACACCTCCAGTCAAACCATCACACCTTCAGAGAACCCCTGAAACCCCGGGCCGCATAATACGATTCCGCACCGTTGTGGTAAGTGAATACATGCTCGTAACGCCGGTCACAGAATATCGCCCCTCCATGTTTCCTGATCTCAGGAGGTGTTTTCACCCAGCTGGATGTTTTCGTGTCAAATTTCCCCAGCTCCTGCAATTGCCTGTATTGTTCCTCAGTCAGTATGTCAATGCCCATGCTGTCCGCCATGTTGATGGCACTGTCTTCCGGTTTATGCTCTTTCCTTGCCTCCAGCGCCTGATGGTCGTAGCAGATACTTCTGCGGCCTTTCGGGCTCTCGGGTGAACAATCAAAAAATATAAATTCGCCCGACTTCTTATCCAACCCGACAACATCCGGCTCGCCGCCGCTGCGTTCCATTTCATTGAGCGACCACAATTTCGCCTGGCTGCCCTCGAGCTTTGCCTGCACATCGGCCCATTTAAGGCCTTTATGCCGGACCATGTGTTTTTCAAATCGGGTTTTTAATGTGTTGAGCAGTTCTTCCTGCTGTTCTTCTGATAAAATTTTTTTAGTGCCTGCCATATATTCTGTTTTATTTAAATAGTCTTTTATCCAAAGGAAATTTTTCCATGGCGGTGACGCCGATCTTTCCGATATCCTTATGATTGGGATTGATCAGGATATTGAAGTCACCCTGCGTGACCACGGAAGGTATTTTTAAAACACAATACCTGTTTTCTGCAACGAAACTGTCACCGAACCTTTGGGTGGATGCAGGATGTGGGAAATCTTTCCAGTCTGAGGGAAGATTGCCCTCAGGAATTTCTTTTACCGGCATATCATCCGGAATATGAATGGTCACCATCATAAAATCATCCGGCAAAGTGGCGAGGGTCAAATGAACTGCCACTTCTGCCATAGCCAGTGACCTGTTGGCAGCCGTATAGACAAGTTCCACACCGGTGGAATTCCACCGGCCCCCCTTTATCGCCGCCCCTTTTCCTGACAGTGGATCCGCAAACTGCTTCCTTGACAGCCTGTATACCTTCATTATATAAAAATGCCGTAATTAATACGGATCAATTCGCTGATCACCAGTTCTTTTCCATAAGAATCCCTGAGCAACTCCAGAGGCTTCAGTTTTCCCAAGGCATAATTTGGAGTGTTCAGCCAGAGCCCAAGCTTACCCATATCACCGAAAACATCCAGACCGATTTTCGTGACTTCCGCCATCTCAATGATTTTCTCGGAATGGATCGGCTTAAAGTAATGCCCTGCCGAGGCCTTGTAACGTTGCAATGACTTGGTTGAAATATCTAAAAAATGGGCCCAGTCATTTTCCGTAAAAGGTGTGTAATCCTGTATCAGGGCAAAAAGGGAGTAGGGAATGCCCGCCCTTATGGCGTAAATAATCAGCATTTTGTCCGTTAGGAAATCATCGTATGT
>CALMKH010000156.1 GCA_937867025.1 uncultured Bacteroidota bacterium
TTATATACATGTATTGTCTCTCACTGGCAGTGGGCACAACCGCGTTTGCACAGGATAAAAGCTGGTGGATCGGTCCTGCCTTTTCGCCCGATATGTGTTCCCGCATCCTTCAGGCAGATGCAGAAGTCGCAAAGAACATAAAGGCTTCCAGGGATCAGAACGAACACCTGAAACTGGGTTATACAACCGGAATAATGGTCAGGAAAAACCTTGGATACATCAGTTCCATGGAAACGGGGCTGCTTTATTCCAATAAAGGGTTCAGCGCGGTGATGCCTGTTATCTTTGGCGATCAGATTGATCCCATGAATGGCATAAACGGTACGAGTACAGCCAGTGTGCAATACCATTTTAAATATGTTGATCTTCCTGTCAAAATAAATTATTTGATGGTCAGGCTTCAACGTATGGACATGTTCATGGCTACAGGTGTCAATGTGAATTGTCTTGTGGAACAAAAAACGGTCATGCACGTCTTCAGGGATCCTCAGCCAGACGAAACGTATACAAGCTACTCTACTGAGAGTTGGCAAAGGCTGAACATATCGCCAATGCTGGGAATGGGAGTGGATATAAGGCTGAGGGAAAGTCTGCATTTGCAGATCGAACCACTGATGCGGTATGGGGTACTTCCGGTGGATGAAAACGGGCTTATTCGTACACGTCTCTGGACGTTTGGAATAAACAGCATACTGTATTTCAAGCTCTGAGGGGTTTTGCAAATGAATGGGTTGAGCTATTGGTTCAAAAATTACGACGTGATACTATAGGGGAACGTCTTATTCTCAGACGGAATTAGAGTAGATAAAAATACGTGTTTTCAGGTATTGTGTTTCTGAAGTTAAAATACAATATTTGTTTCATGCGTTACCTGCTTCTCGCAGTTGCTTTTATGGGATTTGCCGCATCAGGCCAGACTGCTCAGTCCGATTATCACCTCAAAGAAGTATACAGCTGCAAGCTCAGGCACCTGAAAGTTTCCGAGGAGGACTTCCGTGAACCGATAACCTTTGAAGACGCTGATTATCTTTATTACACCCACAACGGCAGACACCCGGGTGACATCCGGATATGGCAGGTGTCAAAAAAGTCAGACCGCACACGCAGCATCACATGCCAGACAGGCGATCCGGACATACAGCCTGGAGCTTTTATGATGGCTAAGGGCTACCTTTACCTGGTAGGATACAGCAGTGCGGGACAGGTATTGTTAAAATGCCGTAAGAGATCCAACTCGCTTTTTGAAACATCCGTTTCCAGGCAGGTCAACTTTGTTCCCAATAACCGGAATCTGATACTGCTGAAGGACTCATTCATCGTAATCAATTCATTTTATTATCCCGATCTCAGCATCCCCAATACCAACAATCTGAATATAACGGTTTACGATCCGGATTT
>CALMKH010000157.1 GCA_937867025.1 uncultured Bacteroidota bacterium
GCGGTTTTTGTCGATGCTGAGGATTCGTGGATACAGGACATCATTGACAGCATGACCTACGAGATGATGAAAAAGTACAACTCCCGTAAGGCCATCATTTACAACACCATTCAGTGCTACCGTACAGGTCGTGTGCAGCATGTAGAGGCTGTGCTGAAAGACCTGGGCTGTTTTGCAGGTTTTAAGATAGTGCGTGGGGCTTATATGGAAAAAGAACGTGAAAGGGCCGCTAAAATGGGGTACGAAAGCCCGATACAGCCTACCAAGGAAAGTACTGACAAAGAGTATAATGATGTGTTGCGGCTCTGCATGGAACACATTGACAGGGTGAGTATATGTGCCGGCACCCATAACGAGCAGAGCTCGCTGTATCTGGCGGAACTGATGGAAAAAGCAGGTTTGCCGAACGGCCATGATCATGTTTGGTTTGCCCAACTGCTGGGCATGAGCGATCACATTAGTTACAACCTGGCAGATTCAGGATATAACGTGGCCAAATATGTCCCTTACGGTCCCGTAAAGGCGGTTCTTCCGTACCTGAGCAGGAGGGCCAGGGAAAACAGCTCGGTGAAAGGTCAGGTCGGAAGGGAGCTTAACCTGATCAATACGGAACTGAAACGCAGGAGGCAGGCAGGCCGCGGCTAACATGCATAATATCGGCAAAATTTGTTTTATGCCTGATATTTTGTACCTTTGCGCCACTAATTAAAAATCAAAATAATGACTACAGAAACAAGCACTTACGTCCCTTACAAGGTTAAGGATATTACACTGGCGGAATGGGGAAGGAAAGAAATCAGGCTTGCAGAGGCGGAGATGCCCGGACTTATGGCCCTCAGGAAAGAGTATGGTCAAAGCAAGCCGCTGGCCGGCGCCCGGATAGCTGGTTGCCTGCATATGACCATCCAGACAGCTGTTTTGATAGAGACCCTTGTTGAACTTGGAGCGGAGGTGACCTGGTCGTCATGCAATATATTTTCCACACAGGATCACGCTGCGGCTGCGATCGCTGCTGCCGGCATTCCGGTTTACGCCTGGAAAGGCATGAACGCAGAAGAGTTTGACTGGTGTATCGAGCAAACCCTGTTCTTCGGCGAAGGAAGGCAACCGCTTAACATGATACTGGATGACGGTGGTGACCTGACCAATATGGTGTTCGACAAATACCCGGAACTGGCTGCAGGCATCAGGGGTTTGAGTGAAGAAACCACCACAGGTGTTCACCGCCTCTATGAAAGAATGAAAAAAGGAACGTTGCTCATGCCGGCCATCAATGTGAATGACAGCGTTACCAAATCGAAATTCGACAACAAATACGGCTGCAAGGAAAGTCTTGTAGATGCCATCAGAAGGGCCACCGATATCATGATGGCAGGCAAGGTGGCCGTTGTGGCCGGTTACGGCGACGTGGGTAAAGGTTCGGCCGAATCACTCAGAGGGGCGGGATGCCGCGTGCTGGTGACCGAAATCGATCCTATCTGCGCTTTACAGGCTGCTATGGACGGGTTTGAGGTTGTCACCATGGATGAGGCAGCTACAAGGGCCAATATATTTGTCACCGCCACAGGCAATGTCAATATCATCAAAGACAGGCACTTCAAGGCCATGAAAGACAAGTCTATCGTTTGTAACATCGGCCACTTCGACAACGAAATCGACATGGAATGGTTGAACAACCACCACGGTGCAGGTAAATATACCATTAAGCCGCAAGTGGATGTTTATAATGTAAATGGCAAGGAAGTGATTGTGCTCGCAGAGGGAAGGCTTGTAAATCTTGGTTGTGCCATGGGGCATCCTTCATTTGTTATGAGCAATTCTTTCTCCAACCAGACGCTGGCCCAGATTGAACTCTGGAATAACAGCAAGAATTACGAGAACAAGGTATATGTGCTGCCTAAGCATCTTGATGAAAAGGTGGCTTTTCTCCACCTCGCTCATATAGGCGCAAAACTCGAGAAGCTCGATAAGGAACAGGCTGATTATATCGGCGTTGATGTAAACGGTCCGTTTAAAAAAGACACTTACAGGTACTAGGTTTGAATAAAATATTAAAGATCCTTTCGGTTTGTTTGCTCATCCTGCCCCTCATGGCGTTTGAATCAGGATACCGAAAGGATTTTTCTTATTCTGCGGAAGAAACCGCTTTCAAAAATAACCCGCAAACATGCGATTCGCTTGTAGAGTTCGCCAAGCGGTTCCTTAAAAAGCCGTATTGTTATGGAAGCAAACCCCCTTATTGTTTTGATTGCAGCGGCTTCACGGCCTTTGTGTTCAGCCAGTTTCAGAAAGAGCTGCCGCATTCTTCAGGAAGTATGGCTTTCCTTGGGAAGTTTGTGAGCTACGAGCACGCGAGTCCGGGGGACCTTATTTTCTTTAACGGTAGGGCGAGCGATAATGAGAATATCGGCCACGTAGGAATTGTAACAGAATATCGCGACGGCAGGATATTTTTCATACATGCCTCTGTGCAGGCCGGAGTTATCATTTCGGATACCGAAGAATCATATTACAAAAAAAGGTTTATGTTCATTAAGCGCATCAGGCTTTAAAAAACCAAACGGCCATGCTGAACACTACGGAACAAGACTCCCTGTACCCCAATCTTTCAGATCTGGCCATAGGTGATATTGTCAGGGCTATTAATGAGGAAGACCAGAAAGTGGCGCTTGCGGTGAAAGAAGAACTCGGTGCCATCAGCAGCCTTGTCGAACATCTTCTGGAGAAAATGAAAGCAGGGGGACGTCTGTTTTACATAGGGGCAGGTACCAGCGGGCGGCTTGGGATTGTCGATGCCAGTGAATGCCCGCCTACATACGGCGTCTCATCCGATCTTGTAATAGGTATCATTGCGGGTGGTGATTCCGCTATACGAAAAGCCGTGGAGTTCGCCGAGGATGATACAGATCAGGCCTTCAGGGATCTTCAGGCATTTGACATTAATCAAAAAGATTTTGTTATAGGAATATCTGCTTCAGGCAGGACTCCATATGTGTTAGGAGGTCTCATGGCATGCAGGAAAGCAGGCATTTCAACAGGATGTGTGTGTTGCAACAGGGATTCAGAGATAGGCAGGAATACGGATTTTCCGGTGGAGATCGTTGTAGGGCCCGAGATTGTTACGGGCAGCACACGTATGAAGGCAGGAACAGCCCAGAAAATGGCCCTGAATATGATCTCCACATCAGTCATGATAGGCTTGGGGAAAGTGGAAGGCAGCAAGATGGTAAACATGCAGTTGTCCAATCATAAGCTGGTGGAGCGGGGAACCCGCATGGTAATGGAAAAGACCGGCCTGGATTATGAGTCTGCCAGGCAATTATTGCTTGATAAAGGCAGTGTCAAAAATGCCCTTGCATTTCATCAAAAATAGTTCGTCTGCGGGCAATAAAGATTGTTTGTCGGCGTTATTCAATCGTTGTAAACCGTTAGGGTAAAATAATTTTTTTGTAAAATCATTATTTTCCTTTAGGTTTGTACGTTTAGAACATTGATAGCATAACAAAACACATGAATAAATCGTCAATATTTTGGAGTTTAGGTCTCATAGCCTTTGTATTTTTACTCAGCGGATGTGCCGGCGCAAACCTTTCCAAGGCTGACCAGGCTAAGGATAAGATGCAGTATAAAGTTGCGGGAGATTTGTATACGCTCTACGGTCCCAAAGTGAAAGGTCCGAATGCCAAGGAAGAACAGAAAAGGGCGAGGGAAGAGGCAGCTTATTGTTACCGCATGGCCAACGATTATGAAAAGGCTATCAAGGCATATGAAAAGGTTCTTAAGAAAGATGAAAAGAATACCGAAGCGCTATATCAGCTGGCTTCGCTGAAAATGAAAGTGGCAGGAGGAAATGATTGTGACCCTGAAGCCATGAGGGAAGCCAGGGAATATATCAAGAAATATCTTGAAGAAGTCCCCAACGATGAAAGGGGGCTTAAAAAGCTTGCCGCAATGGACAGTGCTGAAAACTGGAGGAAAGAAGCTCCCAACAGCAGGTATAAAGTCACTAACTTCAAGATCGTCAATACCAAAGGAATGGATTACAGCCCGATGATCGCCAGCAAAAAGGATGATGTGCTGTATTACAGTACTGACCGCGAAGGGCCTGTTTCCAAGAAAAAAGTATATGGTTATACCGGTAACGGTTATTCCGATATGTGGTATGTACAAGGGAAAAAAACAAAAGGCAATAAGAAAACGGCGGCTACGAAAACATGGGAAAAGCCGGTTATCGCACTGGGAAGCATCAACACCAAATTTAACGATGGGTCATGTGCGTTCGATCGCAAATACAGCACGATTTATTATACCCAGTGCAACGGCGCTGACGGAAAATCGACATCCTGCAAGCTGTTCCAGGCTAAACTTGACGGTACACAATGGAGTGGTGAACAGATGCTGTCTTTTTGTATAAATGACACGTTTGATTATGGTCACCCTTCCCTGAGTGAAGATGGTAAAACGCTTTATTTCTCAAGTAACAGGGATGGTGGAGAAGGGGGATACGATATATGGTGCGCTGTTTATAACCAGAGGGCAAAGGACTGGGGCGAACCTTTCAACCTGGGTCCGGCAGTCAATACCGCAAAAGACGAAATGTTCCCTTACTGGAACACGCACGATCAGAGCCTTTATTTTTCATCAAACGGCCACCTCGGAATGGGAGCCCTTGATATCTTCAAAGTGGAGGGCGGAGGTACTGAATGGACGGTGCCTGAAAACATGAGAGCTCCTTTGAACAGCGGAGGGGATGATTATGGGATGACCTTTGACAATAACAATCCGGATCACGGTTTCTTCACTTCCAACAGGTGCGGCGGAAAAGGCAACTTCGATATTTACGAATTCAACATCAGCCCACTGGTGATAGAAATAGAAGGGTATGTGTACGAATGCCTCCCAAAAATGATGTCAGATGCCAAAAATGCCAACCTGTCAAAACCCCTGGTTAATTCTACCATTACTATCACCAATGACAAGGATTCAACTAAAATTGTCGTAAAAACAGATGACAAGGGATATTATGGCCTGATTAGGCTGAAGGAAAAGACAAACTACGAGATCAACTGCGATAACCGCGAACTGTATTATTTTGATGCTCCTCCTGTGCAAAGGACCACAAAAGGTATAAAGATATCAACCAAACTCAGGCAGGATTTCTGTCTGAATTCACAGATCATTATTCGTACAGTGCCTATTTTCTATGATCTGGATAAGGCTGATATAAGGCCTGATGCAGCACAGGTGCTTAATGATTCCATCCTCCCGATATTGATGAAATATCCCAAGCTGCGTATGGAACTGGGTTCACATACGGACTGCAGGTCATCTTACGATTACAATATCGACCTGTCGCAACGCAGGGCGGACAGCGCTGTGGCCTGGCTGGTCAGGAAAGGTGTTAATCCGCGCAGGCTGCTCGCTAAAGGTTACGGTGAATCTCAACTTGTTAACGATTGCGCATGTGAAGGGCCTAAGAAATCAAACTGTTCTGAATCTGAGCATCAGAGGAACAGGCGTACAACCATCAAAACGCTGGATGTGAACTTTGATCCCAATATGAAGGATGAAAGCGATCCTAACAATGACAATGTCAATGTTAAGACAACCATTGTCAAACTAACCAAGAAAGATCCGAATTATGTGGTTCTTGCGGCAGGTAACGGAAACGAAAATCCAATGCCTTCGGTAGTAACCCCAACAGGTGCCGATATTACGATCAGCATGGCTGAATTAAAAATGCTCAAAACTAAGAACCTCATCAAACCTGCCGATCTTACAGGAATGACCTTTGCCGATATCGATGGGGGAAGGATCAAACCGGGCGCAACAGTGAAACTCGCTACCCTGAGATTCGGTCCGAAGGACAGGGCATATACAATGAATGATGTCGTTGTCAAGATAGGAAGCGGCCCTGCTCCGTTTACCTTTGGAATGGATGCATTAAAAGCCCAGAATGGCACATTCAATGTAGAAGAAAGTGAAATCACCTTTAAGCATGTAAACAAGGCAGCCTTGAAGGATGGTCCTGTGGATGCCAATTCGACAAAAGGAAACACTCCTGCCAATGAATCCAACGGTTCGCCAAAACCTGCCGATACATTATCACTTGCCGATCATCAGCGTGTTGCCATAGTTTCAGATAATGGCAAAGACCTGATCCCGACCATGGTGAATGACAAGGAAAACATCAACTGGGAACTCGATCAGAAAGGCAGGAAAATATTAATTGACGAAACCACGGTTAAGCAGCTCCTGGATAACGATGTCATCACCAAAAAGGATTTTGATACTGAAGGTGAAAGCATCAGGCTTAAGGACGGAACCAAGCTGCCAAGCAACACACTGATCCTGGCGAAGATCCAGATTGGGGACGTGACGATGGAAAATGTCAAGGTGGTGGTCGATGGAAAAATTGAGACCCCGGTTATCGGAATGGGTAATACCGCTGTCAAAAAACTGAACCCTGTTGTGAAAGGCAAGACCTTCTACATGAAGCCTAAGGAAAAAAGAAGCAGGCCTGGCAAGGATGAATAGTCCTGATTCCGTTTAAGATATACAGGCGCCGGATTCGTCCGGCGCCTTTTTAGTTTATCCCGGTTCATCTTAATGATAAAACTTAAATCTAATTTAGCGATTCTGCATATTTTTGCATCATGATAAAACTGCACTTGGAAGACAGGATAGCGACGCTGGTGCTTGACCGTCCGGAAAAAAGAAATGCCCTGGATGACAGGATGGCTAAATTCTTGTTCGAGCATCTCAATTCATTAAAAGACAATGCGGATTGCAAGGTGTTGGTCTTAAAGGCCCACGGTGAGGCATTCTGTGCAGGCGCTGACCTGGAGTACCTTCAGAAGTTGCAGTCGTATTCATACGAGGAAAACCTGGCGGATTCAAGGGCACTGATGTCTATGTTCCGTCTTTTGCATAACTTCCCTAAACTTACCATTTCACAGGTGGAGGGTCCTGCCCTGGCCGGGGGATGCGGCTTGGCGGGCCTGTGTGATTTCTGTTTTGCCACCCCCGCATCAAAGTTCGGGTATACCGAGGTGAAAATTGGATTTATACCTGCCATAGTTTCTGTTTTCCTGGGACCTAAAATCGGCGATAACCTGGCGAAAAGGATGTTGCTGACAGGGGATGTGTTTTCCGCTTCCCAGGCCCTGGAAATGGGATTGGTAACCGAGATAGTTGAAGCAGGAGCAATAGAAGCCCGTGTCAGGGGTTTTGCTGAAAATCTTGTAAAGTCCACTTCGGCTCAATCGGTTGAACTGACCAAGGCCCTGTTGTCGGATATCAAGGGAAAACCTTTGGATGAACAGCTGGATATGGCTGCCAAGGCCAATGCCATGGCCAGGGGAACTGAAGATTGCAAAAGGGGTATCAGCGCGTTCCTGAATAAGGAAAAAATCAACTGGAACTGATGGAATTTATTGATACACATACGCACCTTTTTGCCGAAGAATTTATACTCGAACAAAACCAGGTCATACAGAGGGCAGTAAAAGCGAGGGTGAAAAAACTGCTGTTGCCCAATATTGATGTGGAATCCATACAGTCTTTAAAGACTTTTTCTGAGCTTGCAGTTGAAAATTGTTTCCCCATGATGGGTTTGCATCCCGGCTCTGTAAAAAAAGATTTTCAGGCGGATCTGGCCGTAATAAAGGAAGAGTTATTTTCCGGCTACCGCTACTACGGGGTGGGCGAGATAGGTTTAGACCTTTATTGGGACAAAAGCACGCTGGAGGAGCAAAAAACAGTGTTCCTGGAACAATGTGAATGGGCTGTTGAGCTCGGTCTGCCTGTTTCAATGCACACCAGGAGCGCCACATATGAAACAATTAAATGCCTGAAATCCATGAAAAAGATGCCCCAGGGCGTATTTCACTGTTTCAGCGGATCCAGGGAAGAAGCGGAAGAAATCATGAAGCTTGGCTTTTACATGGGTATTGGCGGGGTGGTGACATTCAGGAACAGCGGGCTTAATGAGGTGTTAAAACATGTTCCACTGGACAGGATAGTGCTTGAAACAGATGCTCCTTACCTGGCTCCGGTTCCGTTCCGGGGAAAACGCAACGAATCGTCTTATTTGCTTTATATAGCCGAGAAACTGGCTGAGATATATGAAACCAGTGTCGAGAAGATTGCAGAGGTGACAACCGCCAACGCAAAACTGATTTTCAGGGTATAGCCGCAACCTTATATTCTTATACACTTGTCAGATCATTGAGAAAATAAAAAACCCGGACTTTAAAGCCCGGGTTTAATTATTTAATTATTGTAACAGCTTATTTAGTAACTGTGATCTTCTTGGTAGCGATCTGGTTGTCGGCTATCACTTTCACTGTGTACACACCTGAAGCGACCTCAGACATATCGATAGTGGTGGTGTTACCGGCAACAACTACTGACTTAACGAGTTCTCCGATGACGTTGTAAACGTTTACAGTCATGTCGGAGCTGATCTCGGCAGCCAGGCTCACGTTGAAGATACCACCGTTAGGATTGGGATAAACAGACACTGCATTGTTCATGCTTTCTGCATCGTTGATATCGGTGGTCAGAGATACGCATTTGGTGGTAGAGCACTCGCAACCTGCAATATTGCTTGCAGTCATGGTGACGCAGTATTTACCAGGAGAACCATAGGTGTAAGTAGCAGGACCTCCGTTTGAAGTCAGGGAGTTTCCGTCGCCGGTCAACCACAGGTAAGTGATACCGTTGCTGGAACCTCCTGTTGGAGTGAAGGTCAATGGAGACTTGTTGGCTGAAGTCAGCTTGCCGTTGATGTCGAAATTGCAGGTAGTTGGCAGAGGCTGGATAGTTACAGTCTTGCTGAATGAATCAGCGCAACCGCCAATGATGCTTCCTTTCAGTTTAACGGTATAGGTCTGGGATACCAGAGAGCCATAAATGTGCACTGGGGCAGGAGTATTGGTTTTATTGCCATCGCCGAAATCCCATTCGTAAATGATAGTTCCCTGGGAGAACGTGGTGTTATTGGTGAATGGCACCTCGCTGCCGGCGCACCTGTCATCGGCTTTGAAGGTTACCGCAGGTTGCACGCCCACGTTGATGATTTTGCTTTCTGAAGTAGAGCAACCGTTTACAAGGTTGGTAGTCAGTTTAACAACCCTTGGTCCGATAGAA
>CALMKH010000158.1 GCA_937867025.1 uncultured Bacteroidota bacterium
TTGTGTTTCCCTGCGCCATATTGCGTTTCCAGGATCAATTCCCCAAGCTGGTTGTAAATAAAAACGTTGGCATCATGACTGATATTCAATTCGAATATCCCGGAACCCGGATTTGGATAGATAGAAACAACATTTGGCCTTGAAATTTTATTCAGCCCGATAGTATTCATCTCCATACAATTACTGGTATCTGTACAAGCGCCCGAGGTAACAATGACCGCATAAGTACCGTTTGCAGATGGTGTAAACGTTCTGCCGGTTTCACCGGAAATTGCCTGGTAGTTCTTATTGCAGTCCACCCACTGGTAACCTGCATTATTTTCATTCGAAGTAAGGGTTTTATTGTTCACAGTTACTCCCGGATCCGGGCCTGTTGTCGTAATCACCAATTCGGCCGTATCGCTGCATGCATTCTTATTTGCAGTAAACAAACGCACCATTCTCGACATACTTAGCCCTGTTGCATAGTGTTTCGTTGGATGTTGAGCTGTGCTTGTGCTTGTATCCCCGAAATCCCATAAATAACTCATAGGTACGGTAGAGTAACTTTGATTGGTGAAAATGAAAGTATTGTTGTTCAGGCACTGTACCGTATCATTCACATTAAAGCCTGCAACGGGGGTTTCCAGAATTTGTATGGTCTTAGTTAAGGAATCGGAGCAACCGTTAGTGGAAAGCGCCTTATATGCGATTGTATACAGTCTGGTCTGATTGGGAAAGGATTTATTTGGCGTATATCCGTAGTCAAACGTACCATCACTGAACTTCCATGTATGAGATAAAATGCCGTTCTTCACCGTTGTGGAATTGCTTACAGGTATCTTGCCATTATACCAGCACAGGCTGTCATTTGCCAAGGTAAAACCAGCGACAGGCTGATCTAGGGTAATCACCATTTTCCTGAATGTATCGCTACATCCTTTATCCGATTGGGAAATTAACTGCACATCAAAACTGTCTTCAGAGGAATAACTATAATTGAATACGTCCTGGGTCGACCTGGTTTGCCCGTCTCCGAGGAGCCAGGTTCGCGCCACAATGTTTCCCTGGCTTATGCTGCCCGAATTTGTGTAATGAAACGCATGGCCCCTGAAACATTGCTTATCCTTATTTATGGTAAATTGAGAAACGGGACTTGCAAAAAGACTTATACCCTTAACAATTGTATCCCGGCAGTTTTTATCCGTTTTAACAATAAGCCTTACCGGATAATTTCCGGTGGCTGCATATGTTTTGGTCACATGCATGAAGGTGCTGAATCCTCCGTCGCCAAGATCCCAACTGTAGGTCATAACCCCTGAAGACAGGGTGCTGACATTGTTGAACTTGTAAACATGGCCTTTAAAACATTGCGTATCTTTATTAATAAGGAAGCCGGGGCGGCTATTGGGATGGATGCGAATACCCTTTGTCAAGCTGTCCCTGCAACCATTGCTTGTAATAGTAAGCAATTTCACCCTGAAACTGTCAGCTTTTGAGTACGTCTTACCTGTAACGGCAGGATTTGTTGAATACGTGCTGTCGCCAAAATCCCACTTATATGCTGAGATCACATCATTCTTAATAGTGGATGAATTGCTGAAATTAACGGTGTTACCCTTCATACATTGTGATATGACAGATGGTGAAAATACCACTGTCGCGTTCGGATAAACAACGACTGTCTTTGATATGGTATCCTTACAGTTGAGATCAGTTGTAGCTATAAGTGTGATGACATAGCTTGTATCTTTTGTAAATCTCCTGTTATTGTAATGTACATATGTACTTTTCAAAGTATCTCCCAGGGACCATAAATAGGTCATCTTTGATCCCCTGTCACAAACGGATGTATTGGTAAAACTAAAAGCATTTCCCTTCAGGCATTGTTTGTCCTTACTGATCGTAAACCCTATGTCGGCACTTGGCAGTATCCTGACGGGAAAACTTATCGAATCGGAACATTTTTCCTTACTGTCTATCCTTAACCTGATAGTAAAATTACCGGCACTTGCATATTTTTTATTGACAAAGTTCGTATCGTATATGATGGAGGTATCACCAAAAGACCATGTATTGTTTTTAGCGTTATCATCCGTGTAAGAGCTATTATCAGTCAGGTAAAACCTGTTGAATGTCCTGCAGACAGTATCCTCTCCTACCAGCGTGAATTTTGCTTTTACAACAGGATTCTTCACCTCCATTGTATCGCGGTTGATGCAAAGGTTGCTATCCGTGAGCACGAGTATATATTTTCCTTTTGAAGAAACGGAAATGGAAGCAGTAGAAGCGCCGGTGCTCCACTTATAGGCAATACCGCTTTTGGATGACTTGACCAGGTAAGAAAAATTATTGCAGAATTGGGTATCCTTCCCTGTGAATTTCGTAAATGGCGGTTTGACATAAAATGTTTTGAAAACCGTATCGTTGTGATACTTAAAATAGGCGATGGCTTTCACGGTATAATATCCAGGCGTTTTGTACGCATGTAATGCCGTGCCCTTTGCCGTGGAATAATTCTGCGCCCCGGAAGATGTATCGCCAAAATTCCATTTTGCTGAATCAGCCTGTTCGGTGATATTGGCATATAGCCGGGTGGTATCATGACTGCAGTGATGGGTCACCTTTATGGTAAGATCCCTGAAATAGGATTGGATAAAAGATGGATAACCTTCCCTCGTTGTTCTCGTAAGATACAAGACATTTTTCTTCGGATTACATGCTGAACCCTTTGCATTGGGATCATCTATCGTATGAGCATAGGCCGTCCCGCAGGCGATATAGATTTTACCATCAGGGCCTAATTGCAAACCATAAGGTCTGTCCAAATTGGCACTATCAACGGTTTTTCTGGACGCCCTGAATAATGAGGGTGAATTTGAATTGACGGAGTATTGCTCCAATACACTATACCCGGGCCTTGTCACATACAGATAATTGCTTTGTGACGAGAATTCCGTACTCCATGCCCAGTCTACATCAAAAAACCATGGATTGCTGACTATTCCGTTTGACGCATCAAAATCCGCTATAATCCCAGTATCTACAATACCGCCCACAAAAGCCACTTTCTTGCCATTCGGAGATATTTTCAAGACTGCCTTTGCCCGATTCAGCGTATTTAACTTTAATCCCGTATAACTTTTTACCGGAAGGCTAATTCCCGAAGTGCTTACCTTATAAGCAAAGATTGAATCTGTATAAAGTTTATTCGTCAGTAACCAGTAATCTTTCCAGTTTTCATGCTTAATGGCCGTAAGAGTTTCACAACCAGGCGACAACAATAAAATATTCTTTTTCCCTGAAACAATGTCGCCTTTGCCGGAATTCAGGTTCATATTTACTATAGAATAGCGCAGCCCGTTCCCTCCGGGTACATCATTATAGAACACATAATACAAATGGGCACTGTCGGGAAAAGGTATGATAATGGATGATTGAAAAGCAGCATCATCCCCAAGCAAACCTGAACCGTTTGGCATGACCGTGTGAGTACTGTCCCATATCTTTTCTCCATTGGTATAGAATAACAATCTTCCTTTCTTTGTGCTGATGGTAGCTGAGCTTGTCAATGCAATCATATTGCTGTTGTTCAATGCTGAAGGCTGGCCCTGGTTGAAGTCCATCGCTACCTGGTAGCCAAAATACCACTTACCGGCTTCCTTCTGACTAAAACCCTTAACTGCTGAACACACATATATCAGCAGGAATACATATTTAATTCTCATAGTTTTTTAACTTAATAGTGTCCTGCTCCTTTCTGAGAAAAACAGAATCCTGAAAAATCAACTTGAATAGAATGCAGAATTTCCTCACCCGGCTCATACATTTTCACTTTGCTGTTACCACCGCCACATCACTATCATTTTTCCGGTAAATACGTCGGCATCCTGAAGCTGCCACAGTTTATCAACCCTGTCGTAGCGCGTCTGAAGCGTTATGGAAAGGCTTCGCAACGCCAGCATATTCAGCTGAATTCCTCCGCCAGCCCTGAAAGCATCATTTTTATAAGCGGTATATTCACCAATCACACCCGCACTGAATGTCTTACTCAGCTTATACATATGGCTCGCCTGGTATGAATTGGAATTGAGTGAATCGACAAACGGCATGGTAACATTGCTGAGATAGCTCAGTATGGCGGTCTGTCTCTGACCAATCTGCAACGTATGTATGGTGCTGACATGACGGTAGGCCACTGTTCCCCTTCCGCTTAGCTCCATGGCCGACCGTGTATAATTGACAAGGCCTGCCCAGCTGATGCCTTTATAAGATTTCTTGTACGTCAGTATCGCGTTGGTAACGGAAAACTGGTTATTGGTCCTGTACAGGCTGTCGGGATGGTTATTGCCCTGCTGGTAAGGACTGTATCCGAGGGTAATGTTCGGATATTTTTCAAATGATGTGGAAAGTCTGAGACCATAGCCCTTCATCCTGTTTGTGGCTTTATTCAACTCAATCAGGTTATCGCGCATTTCCTTATAAAACCCTGAAAATTTCAATCTTTTCTTCAGGAATTGCTGCTCGTACTTTATTTCCATTTCCCGGAAATTCCTTCTCAGGAAAGGATTTCCTACCGTCCTGAACGCAGCGCCTGTCTGCCTCACCATGATTTCCGCTTTGATATTATCGCTCACTTCCTGCGTAGCTTTTATACGGTATGCCTTATTGGCTGACGCATCGAGGAAAGAGGCATTCGCGCCTGAATAATTGCTTTGAAGTGACTGATACGTTTCCTTATAATCGCTTTGAGCCAAATCCGCTTCCACAGTTGTGTGCTGAAGCAACTGAAATTGCGTATTGAGATTGATAACGCCGTTACGCACCATTGGGGTCTGCCTGTCATGCGCATTCACGGGATCAAACGCATACATGTATTCTACCGAAATATGATTGCCCCTAAGCTCCCCATAGCCCACTCTGGCTGCACCTATATAGCGCTCATACAAAGGTTTTACATCCGAAAGCAGTCCTGTAAACTGCCGGCTTGTTTTACCCATCGTCACATCATAAAAGTACTTATCCTTATTGATGCCAATGTCAAGTCCCCTGACAGAAGCGGCATAAAGCGTAAGCTCCGAATATTGAGGATTGACAAGCCCTATACCGAAACGGTCCACCGAAAGAATAGAATTGAGAAGTTTTTTGCCTGGCATCTGGTCCTTGGCCATAGCCCTGATATCGTCCGGATTTCTGATACCGCTTACTTTTTTTGTCAACTGCGCCGAATCGAATTGCCTGAGGTCTTCTATTTCCTGTCTCCTGGATTTGAGTTCATCAATTTTTTCCTGCATCCGTAGGTATTGGCCGAGTCCCGAGGTATCAGGACTAAACTTACTCCTGGCTTTAAGCAACGAATCGCCGGCCTCCTGTTTATAATGATTTATGATTGAATCCTGCTTTTGCCGGAACTCCTGTTCAAGCTTCATTTTCTCTTCTTCGGAAGCATTTCTGAGTTTCTCCTCAAGTCTTGCCTTTTCCTGTTCCATGTACTCCCTGCTTTTTTCCTCAGCCCGTCTTTTCAGTTCATCCTTCAACGCTTCCCCATCCGGAACCTTGCTTTTAAGCCTTTCCAATTCCTGTTCGTAACGCCGGGTTTCAAGTACATTCCGCTGGATATCCACCTGGCGCAGGCGGTCAAGCTTTTTAAGTTCATCCATCTGTTTCTGCATATCGGCCATAGCCTGCTGGCGCATAGCATTCGCATCAAAACGTATGCTGAAGAAATTGTTCTTGTACGTATTGTTGCTTTCCGTGGTAAAAAAGAAATTCGCTTTAAACGGCAGCCCCAATAAAGTGACGGTCGGACTCACATACAGCCTGCTGTACATGGGCTCGTTCCTAAGCACGGGATTCTGTGCCGTTGTATAATAATTCTCAGAGCGTATCTCTCCCGAGAATCGGATGACCTGTTTTTTGTCAGGCAGTTTGGCCTTAACCTGCTGCCATTTGTTTTTTGAAAGATCCTTTGCCTGGTTAACAGGTTTAAAGGCAGTTTCCCTGGCTTTTTGTTGTAA